>CAZOXG010000007.1:0-33185 GCA_964583845.1 uncultured Candidatus Saccharibacteria bacterium | reverse complement strand
AAACAATATCAAAAAAGAAAAAATACAAACCTATTACTATTCCAAGAATAATTAATGTACCAAATATTAATTCTTTGCCTTTTGTTTTTTTTATTACCCCAAAAACATACAATGAACCGAATGTAATGGCTATTAATAGCAGTACATCCATCAACAATGCAACATAATATTCTTCCTTAAATAATCTGAACTGCGAAAAAAATTGAAAAATAATATACGCAAAAGTTGTTATACCTAAAATTTGGGAAGTGAGTAATTGTTTATTACGTCCGTAAAACAAACCGAATGTATATATACTTAACAAAGAAATAATTGCTCCTGCCGAAACCCAGTTTACCACAATCGCCATTATATATATTGTCAAAGAATGATCATAAAAATCTCGTGCGAGCAATCCTTTCATATCTAAAAATTTTATAAAAACAGAAACTCCAGCCAACAAAAACCAAAGAAAAGCAACCCAACCAATAAAACCTCTTTTCTTAACAATTTCATTGACAACTGATGTTTCAATTCCATCTGCAGAAAATAATTCACCACATCCCCCACAATAATCAACTTCATCACCCCAACTTTTATTACATTTAGGACAAATTTTCATAAATTAATAATATCATAGATATTATATATACAAAAAACCCGTCACTTTCGTGGCGAGTTTTTTGTTTTGTATTTTTATACTAAATACTATTTTAGAATTACTTAACCTCTTGCTTACTTTTACCAACCTTGCGGCGAGCAACGATAAGATGGTTAGAATATTTCTTAGGAGTACGTGATTTCTGGCCTTTACCGACATGCTTACCCCAGAGGGTTTTAGCAAAGCGGAGACCACGGCCTTGACGGCCTTCACCACCTCCGTATGGATGATCCACAGGATTCATGGCAGAACCACGAACAGTTGGACGAATACCCATCCAGCGAGAACGTCCAGCTTTACCGATGTTTACCAAACGATTTTCATCATTTGATACTTCACCGATAGAAGCCCAAGCATTCTCGGGAACTTTACGAACCTCAGTTGAAGGAAGTTTGATGTGAGCGTAACCAGCATCTAAAGCGATTACCTGACCAAAATTTCCAGCTGCACGACAAAGTTTAGCACCATTACCTGGTTTAAACTCGATGTTGTAAACAAAGGTACCAACTGTGATTTTCTTAAGCGGCAAGCGGTTTCCCGGCTTGATTTCCGCATTTTCAGAAACCATCAATTTGTCCCCTACTTTAACTGATTTAGGCAAAAGCACATAGCGCTTTTCACCGTCAGCATAGCAAACAAGACCAATGAAACCAGTTCGGTTTGGATCGTATTCAACGGTCATAACCTTGGCTGGAATATCGATTTTATCATACTTGAAATCAACATCTCGGAAGACACGCTTGTGGCCACCTCCCTTGTGACGAACGGAAATACGTCCATTAGCTCCGCGACCAACGTCGCGCTTTCCACCATTGGTCAAAGCCTTGGTAGGTTTGTGACCAGATAGCAAATCACGATAGTTGATCACAGTCATATGACGACGTGAGTCTGTTGTTGGTTTAAAATGTTTCATAATCTTTAGATAAACTCGATTTTATCTCCCTTCTTCAAGAAGATAACCGCCTTTTTAACGCCCGAGGTGCGGCCTACACGGCCACGACTGAAGACCTCTTTGGCTGGCAAGTTGATGATGTTCACTTTGACCGGAGTCACTTTGTACATCTCAACTATAGCTTTTTTCACACCATCTTTAGTAGCGCGTGGAGACACCTCAAAGGTGTAAGCATTTTCCATTTCAGCTCTGACACCAGCCTTCTCAGTCAAACGAGGTCTGACAAGATAGTTAGCGCCATAAGTTGAAGATCCGGTGACTGCCACCGCGGTTGCGGCTACAGCTGTCTTTTTAGTTTTCTTTGAAATAGCCATAATTATTATTTGGCAGTCGCCATTTTATTCTCCATAAATTTGATCGACTCTTCTGGTTTTTCAATGACCAGATATTTGAAATTCAAGATATCTAACGGGTTGAGATTACGAACCTCATCCAATTCGATATTTCCAATATTATTGAAACTCTTTTTAACAGCATCGCCTTCAGACCAAATATTTATAAGAGCGGCATTTCTCTTTTTGGAAACCATTTTTTCAAATCCTTTGATTTGACTCCAGGTTTTCATTAAAGAAAGAGCATCCTTGGTTTTTGGAGCAGTGAAGGTAAGATTCTCGATAAAAAGAATTTCACCATCACGCATTTTCTGAGACAAAATTGTAAAGAGAGCTTTCGCTTTCATACGACGATTCACCTTACGACTGTAATCTTTCTCGTTGCGAGGTCCGTGAGTGACACCACCGCCCACCCAGATAGGTGAACGAGTAGAACCGTGACGAGCCTGACCGGTACCTTTTTGTTTCCAAGGTTTTTTACCACCTCCTGAAACTTCACCGCGAGTCTTGGTGTGAGCCAAGTTAACGCGAGCGTCTGAGCGCATCGAGGTCACCACTTGATGAACTAAGTCAGCATTCCATGGCAAACCGAAGATTTTCTCCGGTAAGGCAATCTTGCTAGCTTCTACACCTTTCTGATTGTAAACTTTTGCTTCCATATATTTTGATTAACCTCGAATTTCGATCAAGGTGCCGCGACGACCAGGTATAGCACCGCTCACCATGAGCTCCTTGCTTGCTGTATCAACACCAACGATTTTAAGATTTCTAATACTTATACGATCACTACCCATACGGCCGGCCATACGCATACCTTTTGGTACACGACCACCGTTACGAGTACCACCGGAAATAGAACCCGGGGCATTTTCACAATGCTTCTGACCGTGTGAACCAGGACCACCTTTAAATCCATGGCGTTTAACAACACCTTGGAATCCTTTACCTTTGGAGATTGCAGAAACTTCTACGATATCACCATTAGCAAAAGTAGTCGGATCCACCTTGTCCCCTACTTTGTATGAACCAACAGTCGTGTCATCAGCAGACAAACGGAACTCCTTCAAGAACATGAAGTTGCCCAGATCTTTGATGTGACCTTTTACCGGACGACTAATATTTTTCGCCTTTCTCTCGCCGAATCCAACCTGAACAGCATTGTAGCCGTCTTTCTCTTTGGTCTTAACCTGCGTTACAACCACATCGCCAATTTCAATAACCGTGACTGGACAAACCAATCCCGCTTCGTTGAAAACCTGCGACATATTTTTCTTTTTTCCTAGAATAAACTTCATGGTAGTATTGGCAATTAAGCCATTTTGACATCTATATTAACGCCTGAAGGCAAACTTAAGTTTGTCAAAGCTTCAATAACTTTAGCGGACGGATTGATGATGTCAATCAAACGTTTGTGAACTCGCATTTCAAACTGTTCACGAGCATCTTTGTAAACAAATGATGCACGATTTACAGTATATTTGCGAATCGCCGTTGGTAGAGGAATCGGACCGACTACTTTGGCATCAAAGCGCAAAGCGGTATCAATAATCTGGCGCACTGAAGCATCCAACACCTTACTTTCGTAAGCGCGAACGCGAATGCGGAGTTTACTCACACCCTCCTCCTTCTTAGGCTTAACCGCCTTTTTTGTAATTTCTTTAACCGTCATAATGGGTTCCTCAACAGTCTTCCCAACATGGGCTTGCGCTCATGTTAGGAGCCTTGAGTAAATAAATTAGGCAATAATCTTGGTAATGACACCTGAACCTACAGTTTTACCACCCTCGCGGATAGCAAAACGCATACGGTCTTCCAAAGCAACTGGAGCTACCAATTTAACTTTAAAAGTAACAGTGTCTCCCGGCATAACCATTTCAACTTTCTCTGGCAAAGTAACTTCACCAGTAACGTCAGTTGTACGGATATAGAATTGAGGTTTGTAACCATTAAAGAATGGAGTGTGGCGACCACCTTCCTCTTTCTTCAAGATATAAACTTCACCTTCAAAGTCAGTATGAGGAGTGGTAGTACCTGGCTTACAGATAACCTGACCACGAGTAACATCTTCCTTGCGAGTACCACGGAGAAGAACACCAGCATTGTCTCCAGCTTCACCCTGTTGCAAGTTCTTGTTAAACATTTCAATACCAGTGATGGTTGACTTAGCGGTAGGTTTAATACCAACAATTTCAACTTCATCACCAACCTTAGCAATACCTCTTTCAATACGACCGGTAACAACAGTTCCACGGCCTTCAATTGAGAAGATGTCTTCGATAGGCATCAAGAATGGCTTATCAACTTCACGAATTGGCATAGGAATATATGTGTCCAGTGCGGCCAAAAGTTCAGTGATTTTCATTGACCATTGATCATCAATTCCAGAAGCATTCAAAGCACCCAAAGCTGAACCACGAATAACTGGAGTGTTTTTACCATCAAAACCGTACTTGGTTAACAAGTCACGAATTTCTTCTTCAACAAGATCCAACATATCTTTATCATCAACTAAGTCAACTTTATTCAAGAAGACAACGATGGTTTTAACACCAACTTGTGAAGCCAAAAGAATGTGTTCACGAGTCTGAGGCATAGGGCCGTCAACTGCAGAAACAACAAGAATAGCACCGTCCATTTGAGCGGCACCAGTAATCATGTTCTTAACGTAGTCGGCATGTCCCGGACAGTCAACGTGAGCATAGTGACGATTCTCGGTTGAATACTCAACGTGAGAAATCGCAATAGTAATAATCTTTGATGAGTCACGACGGCCGTCTTTTTCAGAAGCCTTAGCAACCTGATCATAAGCGATAGCGTTAGCAAGACCCTTTCTTGATTGAACAGCTGTAATAGCTGCAGTCAAAGTAGTCTTACCATGGTCAACGTGACCAATAGTACCAACGTTAACGTGTGGTTTTGTACGTGCAAATTCTGCCATACTCTTTTTAATTTTTGAATTAATTTCTTTTAATTGTGCAAAGTGAGCGCGAGAGAACTTGGCTCAATTCATCCAACTAAATAACTTAATTCGTTAACCCAAACCTCTGGGGCCGGGTGGCCGTAATGTGGCCAGCTAATAAATAGCATTTTGAATAACTATTTTCGTCAGTCGAACGAAAACGGGCACGCAAAATGCAGTGAGTACAATACTAGCAGATATTTTTGGTGTGTCAACCATACAAATAGTATAAGTATGAGTATCTAGTATAAGAAATCAGTCTGGCGGTTCACTCGGAGTGAACCGCCAGACTGATTTCTTAACTTTTTTAAAAGGACAAGCTTACTGTCCTTTTAAAACCCCTTATTTATCAAGGTATATTTCTTTTTTGGGAATAAAGACATTATCTGTTAGAATTGAACTGTGAATAAGAAAATTTTGTACATATTAATAGCAGTAATGTGTTGCCTAGCTGTTTTTAGTCTGTACAAAGTAAACCCCTCCGATAATATCGCTTCAGTTATCAAGATTGCTTACTCTAGTTTAATCCCCCCTACTACATCAACTTCGCAAATTTACAAGATACTATTAGTGCCCGGACACGAACCAAAGGATGGCGGGACAAGATACGGTGATTTTTACGAAAGAAATTTGGCAGTGACTCTCGCCCAAGATTTAGCAGATGAATTGCGGAAAAATCAAAATTTTGAGATTGAAGTAGCCAGAGACAATAATTCTTGGAATTCAAATCTTTCTACTTATTTTATAACCAACAAAAAAACTGTTAGTGATTTTATTGATAATAGTTACAAAATAAATAAAACACTTATTGCTAAAGGCTCAATAACCACTACAGAAAATTACCATAACAATGCCACTCCCGAGGCAGTAAACCACCTGTTTGCCATCAATCATTACGTCAATAACAACGATATTGATTTAGTTGTTCATATTCATTTCAACGATGACGGTTTAAGAAAGAGTTACAAACTTCCAGGTAAAAATACTGGCATGAATATTTACATACCAGACCATCAATACTCGAGCGGTACGACTTCAAGAGCCATCGCTGAAAAGGTTTTCCCAGAACTTAATAAATTATTAGCGACCAGCACTCACCGACAAGAAGCTGCTGGCATTGTTGAAGATCAAGGTTTAATCGCTACCGGTGCATATAATACCCTTACCAAACCGAGTCTTTTAATTGAGTACGGGTATATTTACGAAAAATATTTTCGAGAAAAAGTGTCTCGCGAGGCTTTTGTGAAAAAACTAGCGGAGGCGACCTCCTTGGGAATAAATAATTATTTTTTGCAAATTAAATAATCTCTGCTAAGATGCGCTCATGAAAAGAATTTTTAAACACAAAATAGTTAAACGCAGTTTTCTGATTGGCGTTCTAATCTTTGCTTTTGTCGGTTTTTCTTTTGTCGCGGTCTATTTTGCGATTAAATTTAAAATAACCAACTCCAACGGTATTATTGATAGTCAAAACGAAGCTTTCTGGGAAAGCGGTAAGAATAAAGCCTATACCAAAGACAGTCTTTTAACAGTTGAAAATTACTGTCGTCTTTCTGTTCTTAATACTTACTATCCAACTCAAGTAAGCAAACTGGAACAAAAAATTATTACTGATGCAACCTCAACCCAAAAAGTAATAGAACTTTTAGATTTTGCAGCCAAAAATAATCCTGCTTACCAGAATGGTATTAATAAATGTTCAATCAACAAAAATAGTAGAAAAATAACCATCGCCGATTTTATCTCAACTTTTTATCAAAGTAATAGCCCCCTAGTCTGGATGAATGCTCCTGAATGGCAGGTATTTAAAGAGGCGGTTTCGAAAGATAAAGGCACTCTAGTTAGAGTGGAGAAAGAAACTGGTATTAAATCTAGAACTCTCGTTGCTATTTTGGCCGCTGAACAAATGCGTTTATATTACTCTCAGCGTGGAATATATGAAGAATTTTTTGCCCCTTTAAAAATTCTCGGTTCTCAATCACAATTTTCTTGGGGGATTATGGGATTAAAACCAGACACAGCTATCGCGATTGAAAATAATTTAGCCAGTACCACTTCCCCATTTTATCTGGGTAAAGCCAATGAAAATACTTTAGCTTTTACAGATCAAGATACAGACCAGCAGAGATTTGAAAGAATTACTAATGAGCACGATCATTACTACGCATTTTTATATAGTGCAATTTATTTAAAACAAATTATTGCACAATGGCAAAAATCTGGAGTCGAAATCAGTAATCGTCCGGAAATATTGGCCACTTTGTACAATATTGGTTTTGTTAATTCTAAACCGAATAATAACCCTCAAGTTGGTGGAGCTGAGTTAGATATCGGTGATCAAAAATATTCTTTCGGGCGTTTAGCTTATGAATTCTACTATTCTGGTGAACTGACTGATTTTCTTTCTTATTAATGAAAATTTCTTCTCTCAATCTCTAGACAAGGTTTCACCTTGACTAGAGATTTTTTTTACATCAAAGTCTTTAACCAATTACTACATTTTTAAACGGCCGTTCAAAAATGTAGTAATTGGTTAATTTTATAAAAAGATTAAAAAATAGAAATAAAAAAACCGCACGGCGCCATGATAGCGCTCGTGCGGGGTTTGGGTCATAAACCGCGGGCTTGTTTAGCCCAGGGGTTGACCATTGTCCTGGAAGTAGGTCGGTGAGATATCTTGTCCCGGACCCTCCATGGTCTCGTAAATATAGAACCACTCATACTTGCCGGTCGTGCGGATAATCTTTCCGAAGCCGCCACCAGGCAGAGACATTGTCTCGGGAGACGAAGGAACATCTACTCGTTGGATAACGACCTTTGTGGCGCAATCGCCAACATCGTTTTGCGCTCCAATAACAACGATACTATCCCGAGTCAATGTGCAGCTGAACGCTGAACCTTCCCCGATGTTTGTACCATTTGTCCAAACTGACTCGCGCCAATCTGTCTGGTTATTGCCGAGGACCTGGGTTCCAGCTATGGTAACTGTGGGGTTATTCACCCGCACAAGAGTTCCCAGTTTTGAATTGTCGCGCAGATCATAGCTGATCGTCTGCCAGCGATAACCATTGACATCATCGTAGGTATAACTCCCCAACTGAAGATCGCCGCCTTTCGACAACAATTCTTCAGAAAAGGTAACCCATTGGACACCGTTGGTATCACCGACCTCCAACCGGCTGTAATCAACTTGATCGGAGTTTTCATGGCGAACCTTCACCACGGCATAGTTCAATACCCCCTCTACTTTAACAGGGACGCGGAACTGTGGCGATAAACGGACTTGGACATTTTTAACCTCGGCAGGCAATGCCCAGGTGCCGTCTTCCTGTTGAACAGGCACCCCGCGGTTTCCACCTTGAAACAACAGGCCGCCGAGCGGATTGTTGAAATAAAGGTAAAAGCCATTGGGTTCAAGGCCTTTGCGGATTGCGACGAACTCATACTGCAATGCGGAAACGTCCTGCTCTGCAGTGGCCATCGGATCGCTTGTGCCGTCATTGTAGATGGTCTGCGTGGTTGCGGTGTTGAACTCCATATTGTCCTGGAGCGAAGCCTGGACCGAGGTCCAGTTGTGCTTTGCCCAGGTAATGATCCCGGAACGATTGTAGGCCGCGGGATAGGTGATGTTGGGCGACGTTGTCGTCACCGGAACAACTTCCTGAGCCAGAGCCTGGAACGCGAACAAGAACATCATCACAGACACCAGCACCGAGTTTGTGTTTTTCATGGCGTGTTTTCCTTTGCCTTTGGTTTTTGTTATCTCAGAAACATGATGAAATGTGAATTACCAACTTACGGCCCCACGAATGAGAACCCCGAGTCCTTGAAGTGCTTCCCCGAGGCAACATTGGCCTCAGCCGATTGCTTGGCGGGAACCTTCGTCTCCTGCGAGACAACTGTTTCCACCTCTGTCTTTTCGTGATTCGTGTGCCAAAAGGCACACGTCATGGCGACGGCAAAAGCAATCGCCAGCAGATACAGCTTTTTCATTTCCTTTCCTCCTGGCCTTATTTAAGGCCTTTCTTTGGTTGTCTGACAAAGAGCGATCTGAAAGACCGTTCTTCCAGCTTCAGCCCAAGATGTTAGCATAAAAACATATTTGTGTCAATATGCGTAGGTAATGCACACACACACATCTGGCGGTTTTGCCAAAGACTACCTTCGGCAAGCTTGCCGAAGGTAGTCTTTGGCAAAACCGCCAATCAACCTACAATTATTGAGGAAACTCATCCAAAAGTTCACCTGAATAATAGAATTCGTAGGCCAAACGTCCAAAACTATATCTATTACCACTAATATTTAATTCTGCCCCGCCCATTTGCGGGTCAACTTTGGGTACGGAATGGACGAAACCAATATTATAAAGTGTTGCTAACACTCCAGGATTATTTGAAATATCCACCCCACTCTTCTGCCACTGGGCTATCACTTCTTTATTAAAAAGGGCCGCATAGAGATAACCATAATAGTGATCACGATAATTAGTTATTCTTTTGAAACGTTCCTGAGAAATACCGGCAGTATTAAAATTTAGCATATTCTCGTATTCAAGACCTGGATAAAAAACAGAGTTTTTATTTTTCAAGTTAGCCTCCACGGCAGCTGCAGTGTCTTCTTTAATTCCGAGCACTCCCCACGAAAACTTGGTCATGCTTGCCAAAACCTTGGCTGGAGAAATCATTTTTTCGAACCACGCTCGATCTGAATAAAACAATCTAAGTTGCTCCGCCAATAACTGCGAAACTAAAATCCTACTCTTGATACCAGTTTCATTCTCCACCTTTTTGATTACATCAATATCCTTCACTACCCCATTTTTGAAAAAGCCCCACTCGGTTGAACTTGCAAAAAGAAATGGCGTTTTGGTTGTATCATCCACCATTCCAGCTAAAACTTTAAAATCTTTTTTAGATACATTTCCTTCTAGGGCATCGTTACAGAAATTCTTATTCCCAGAAGCTGCGTTTAGATTTTTGATAATAACATTTAAATTATTCTGAGCTAATTCCTTTTTATCATTCAGGGCTAAATCTAAAATACGCCAAAAAGTACCAGGATAGTCATTTTTAATTCTCTTCATGGCACAATAATTACTGGCATTGAAGAAAACATCCGAAATGACTGCAGTATCGCTTTTCAAGGCTGATTGCGTTTTAGCAGTTTCCCAAAAGTCTTCTGTTTGGCTATCAATGATTCCATCAGTATTGGTTAAATGTAAATTAACACCCAAATAAACGGCCAAAACGCCAAGTCCAACACAAGCAAAAATAACAACAATTATTTTAAATATAATTTCTAGAAGACTTTTAGAGGTTTTTTTAGGGTGATAGTGAATCACTCGTTCCCGACAAATCTTTTCACGATCTTCCAGTGAAAGATGAATGTACTCTTTGCTATTCATTGTCTTTTATTTTAACATAATTTTTAATTCCTAACACCGTCTTTTCTGCCATTAGTTTCAACATGTTTTCTCTATCAACCGCCGTCCGTAAAGGCTTTTCGTAAATATAACCATACTCAATAAGCATACCTGGTTTATTCAAGGTACCAGAAGCACCAACCGCTATTAAACTCTGATCTTCAATTAAACTATTCTTTCTATTACCAACAATTTCAGGAGTTAGAATTGTTTTTAATTCATCAAAAATATTTTCAGCTATTGCAATAGAAGTCGATGAATTAATCATCTGTCGTTCTGGCACGTAAATACTAAAACCTTTAAAACCACCGGGCAAAGCCATGTTTTTTCTCCAACTGTCATTAAAATGTATGTGAATTATCAAATCAACGTCATTTTCATTTGACCATTTATTCATGCCGTACAATTGAACTGAGGATCTTGGAGTGGCATCTGAATGATCAGCTATGTCTGCGACATACTTCTTTTCTCCTGATTTTAATAAAGCTTTTTCTTCAGCTTGCTTTGCATTTTTAAAATCTATTATAGCCTGTTTATTACTATCAAAATAATCTTGCAAAATAGGATTCCAAGTCGTAGTACTACGGGCGACAATTACTCGATAATCAGTTTCGCCATATAATATAGACGCTATATTGTCGGAGATTTCTACAGCCAAGTCACGTTCATTTATATTTTTATACGCTGCCCCACCAAACAAGGCGTCATGACCAGGCACTAAAAGAATAGTAAAAGGCTTTATGACTGGCTCTATGATTTCAGTAGTTGTGGCGATCGTTGTTGTGGCTATCTCTGGAATAGAAGAGGTGGCGATGATTTGCTCTACTTGGGGTAGTTGAGTATTATCAAAAGGCCAGTGAACCACTAGAATAGCTATGCCAATACAGATTACAAATAAAGATATAAAATATTTCATATGACATTTTGAACGCAAAGCGAAACCTCGGTCATTGCCGTACAGACGGAAATTAAACTTTTTTACTAAGCTTTGTTTATTCTAATTCCTGATCAGACCTTAAGGCGGTCGCATTTTCTACCACGGAGTAAAGTGAAGAAAATTAGGTCGGTTGCGAATGACAGAAAATAGGATAAATTAAATTTTCTCAGCAATATTAAAGATCTCTTTGAGATGATCAATCTTTAAACTTTCCCGTCCAAGTAAAATTCCATCAGCTCTTCCTTCGGTCAATAATTTTTCAACGTTTTCTGTATTAACTGAACCACCATACAAGATCTTAGGGATGTGAGCACTTTTTTGATCAAACATATCAGCCAAAACTTTGCGAATAAAAATAATCGTCTCCTGGAGCTTGGCCGAGTCTAACGATTGCATATTTTTATTACCAATCGCCCAAACCGGTTCATAAGCAATCAAAATATTCTTCAACATCGGACGATTAACTTTTAATAATGAAGTTGTAATCTGTTCTTTTAAAACATTCCAAAATTCTCCATGTTCATCACGAGCACCCTCCCCTACACAAACCACCGCTTTAAAACCAGTTTTAATTACAGCTTGAACTTTTTCAGCAATTTGTTCACTAGTTTCTCCGAGAACACGTTGTTCAGAGTGACCTAAAATAATATATTCACAACCAATATTTTTTAGCATTAATTGAGATACTTCCCCAGTAAAAGAGCCAGTGCTACCTAAAAAAGTATTTTGTGAACCAAGAGATAAATTAACATTTTTTACCAATGTTTTTTTTACTTCAGACAAATATACAAAAGGTGGGCAAACTACTAAAACCACATTCTTTACACCCTTAATAATCTTGCTAATTTGGACGGCTAAAGTTTTTGCTTCCTCCAAAGTCGCAGGATTCATTTTCCAATTTGCAATAATAATTTTCTTGTTTTGAAACATGTGGAAATTATAGCATTACTAATTAAAAAACAGAACTTAAACAATTAGGCCGGATTTCGCTCTGCGAAATCCGGCCTAGTTTCATACTATATACTGTTCCTATTCTACTTCTTTCCAACTCAAGATATCCCAACCGCCCGAAGGTCCGCTTTTAAACTCGATATCTGATATACCTGATTCATAATTAATTGCTCCACCACCAGAGACATACAATGAATCACCAGTGATAGCCTTACAAGCTGATCCACCGACAATATTAACCTTACCATATGGAGCAGTCAGAACAACCGCGCCAGCACCATCACTTAAAGATATCGCTGAATTATTAGTCGCGCAAGAAGTTTCGGCTGGACACCTTGAAGTACTTAGTATTACGGGATAGCTACCAGGAGTACCCGAGCCAGAAAAAGTACCGCCACCTGATATATCCACACCTTTGTCGGCAACAATTACTTCACTGTCAGGCCCATAAGAGGCTGCTAGAGCCACTTTACCTCCACCAGTTACAGTAATTGTGCCTTTTACCCAAACGGTTCCTGTAAGAGTCAATGTTCCTCCACCATTGATAGTTAAATTACCATTAATAATTTTTGGTCCTAACATGCCACCGGCCCAACCAATAGTAAGGTTGCCAGTAGAAGTACCCCCAGCAGTCGCCGCATCATGCCAAGCATCTATATTTGCTTCAGAAACAGGTTGAGGTAGGGGTGGTGGTAAACCCTTGGCAGAACTATCTGAATCACAGACTTTCCCACCGTAAACACGCGAAGAAGTACTACAGTACATATTTCCTGTTGGCTTAATAAAAGTAATTGCATTCCCCCAAGCGATATCTGAGGCATTGGTGCCAACATTCAAATAATCTCCTTCATAACCTTTTATTTCTGATGGCGTACTACCAAGGTAAAGTCTAAAATATCCATCGAGACCAACTGGCGAAGTGTTTCCCCAAGACGGTGTGCCCAAGTTCCCTATTTTGGCTTGACCATTTGAGTAATCATAATTTGCTCCCAAGGTATAATAATCTGTTGAAGCTTTTTTAGTAGTTCCAGTTATTTCCAGCCAATAAGTTTTTCCAGCTGTTAAAGTTGGATTGGAAACAAAAGTCAAATCTACCCAGCCATAATTAGTTGTTACTTGAGTTGCGATTAAGGTGGCCGTAACAAAAGATGTTCCTGGCGAGCCAGCATTATCAGTCATTAAATTTACTGTAAAATTCCCTGGTGAACCAACCTTCTTTACATAAATAGAAATTTTAGAAATTGGCGAGGTAGTAGCTGGTACAAAACTTTGAGCAAAATCACGGACAGTTACCGAGGTGTTAAACGAAATACCGCTCGGTGGAGTCGTCGGAGTTTCGTTAGAAGCATCTTTAAAAATCGACACATTACCAGAAGCCGCAATTGCTGATCCATTAATATGAACCCCAGCTCCGCCTAAAATAGAACCATTAGCATAGACATTGCCAGAAACACTGGAGCCTCCAGTTAGGGTTAATCCCCCGTTACCAACCTGAACACCGTAATTAAAAGCGACCCCCAAACCTTGAACTAAGTTTACACGAACATGCTTTTGGAAACCTGCTGAATTTGAATCAGTTGTAACTTGTTTATTATTTCCGACATTTATAATAGTAGTTGTAGCGGTTGAACTAGCCAAGGTTAATACTTCAGTCGTGTCAACTGTAATACCTTTTTTCATTCGGTAAAGTACATCTTCTAAACCAGCTTCGGAAACAAAATAACTTTGCTTGGCAACCAATAAACTTTGAAAATTCCTGATATCTTTGGTCACAAAATAAGATATACCAGAAATAATCAACACACCGACAGTTAAAAAAATCAAAACAGTCAAAAGTAAAATTGAACCTTTTTCAGTTTTATTAAACATTTGGTTGTTCTTGTTTATTATATTCATAATTTTAAAAGTTACGCGTCATAACAGTAGTCTCAAATATTCTCGTCTGGGTTGATGAACCGGTGCCACTATCCATGGTCATTTTTACGAGAACACCCTGGGAAACAGAAGTACTTATCGGATTAACAACAAACGAAGTAATCGCAGTCCCAGTGCCAGTTAAAGCGTCACCATTAACTATCATTTGATTATTGCTCAAAAAGAAATTAGTAGTAACATCTCCAACTACAGTCAAACAAGTCTGTCCATTGACACAATTAGTCTGTGGAACACTGATCGACTTAGCCTGGCGAACTTCGTAGGCGATTCTGTTTAAAAGCGTCCCAGCTGAAGTCGCTATATTTTTACTAACGCTTAGTTCCTGATAAGTCTTGGACATAAATACAAAAGCATCTACTACTACTACCATTAAAATAGTAGTCAGTAGAATGTAGATTAACATTTCTACCAAGGTATAGCCTCCTTTTTTTAATCTTTTTTTGGTTTTATTCATAAAGATTAGTTAGATATGTAGATAGACTTTTAGAAGTTGTCTCACCAGAGGTGTCCGGCCAAGAAACAGTAACGATTAACTTGTAGGTACTGGTTGAGATCAACCCTCCGGTTAAGACAATATCACTTGAGGTTGAGCTACGATAAACACTTTCTAATTTAAAGGTTCTTTCAAAAATGCCGTCAAAAATTTGCTTGGTCGTGGTTGCCTTCCAAACATAATAAGGACTAGTTGAGGAAGCGGTGTTTATCAAATAGTAATTAGTATTGCTGGAGAGAGTTCCAATATTATTATCCCAATTCAAATCTCGCATATAGCGTACAGCTTCAACTCCTGAATCCAACAAGTAAGTCGCTTGTACAGTTCTAACACTTCGTAATTCTGCTCGCAAGAAAAAACTATAGGCACCAATAATAGACACCACAGCCACAGTAATAATCATTGCACCTATTAGGACTTCAACTAGACTAAAACCTTTTTGTTTATTACTCTTGATCATAAAATTATTGAATGATCGCTCCAGCTGGACTAATATATATTACAGCTGAAGTAGAGCTATTTGAAGTTTTAATAGTTAAACTGCCGTAATTGTCAGTTGCGCCGGTTATTTTTTTAAAAACGACATTTGAACCATCACCACCGGCAAAAGAACTAGTCGCAAAAAATAAATTATTTTCAAAAATTAAGGGAACGTTGTCGGTCGAACTGGCAAAATAGGTGGATCCAGAAAACAAAACAAGTTTATCAAACTGAACATGAACACCATAATTTGTATCGTTTAAACCAGATACTGACTGGACCTTAGCTTGCTCCAATAAAACTTTTGCTTGTGAAATATTTTTATTTATATTCCCTCTTTCTTTCATAGCAAAAAAAGAAAAGGTTACAATTGTAGCCAAAATAACTCCAATAGCAATAACTATCATTATTTCTATTAGAGTAAAGCCATTTTTGTTTTTTTTGTTTTTATTCATATTTTTTATAACCTTTTTAAAATATATTTAACTATATACAAAAAGACTTTCTAAACATTATCCATCATGGAGTAAATTGGCGTAATCATAGAAATAGCAAAGAAACCAACGGCAGCCCCAATAAATACCATGAGCACGGGTTCAATAATCGTCGACATATCCTTGGTTTTTTGCTCAACTTCATTTTCATAGTAGGTAGCCACCCCCATAAGCATCTCAGCCATCTTTCCTGTCTCCTCCCCCACACTCATCATCTCCCCTACAAACACTGGGTAAAGTTTTTCATTCTTCATAAAGACTCCTGAGATTGTCTGACCCTTACTTATCCCTTCACCGGCATCTTTAATAACTTTTTTATAAAGATGGTTTTGTAAAACTTCACTAGTTATAGACAATGATTCCGCCACAGGCACACCAGAAGACAGAAGTGAAGAAAGAGTTCTAGCCGTACGAGCAGAGTTTGTTTCGCGCACTAAATTACCAATTACAGGTAGCTTTAAAATAAAACTATCGATAAAACTTCGGCCACCTTTTGTACGAGAAACCATATAAGTTCCGAAAATTACAACCAATAATATCAAAACGGCCAAAATTGAATTGTCTTTCATAAAATCACTAGTGCCAATAACAATTCGAGTGGATAAAGGTAGTTCAACATTAATCTCTTTAAAGGTGGCGGTGATTTGGGGTATAACAAATATCAACATCATGAGCGCTACAACTAAAATTACACAAACGATAACAGAGGGGTAAATCATAGCACCCTTGATTTTTTTCTGTAGTCTATTGGAATTATCCATTTGAGTAGCTATCACTCTTAGTGCCTCTGACAAACCACCAGATTCCTCCCCAGCTTTAACCATGGAAACAAATAGATTAGAAAAAACTTTTGGATAGAGCTTCATAGCTTCACTCAAAGTCTTACCGCGACTAATATTTTCATTTAGTTGAACAACAATTTCCTTAAAAACTTTATTTTTAGACTGTCTTTCTAAAACTGTTAAAGCCCGAGACAAAGCCAAACCAGCACTGATCATTGCACCGAGATTTTTAGCAAAAATTATTTTTTCTTGAGTGGAAATATGCCCCAAAATACCTCCAAGCAAGGATTTTAGATGCTGGAAAATACCTTCGCTACCAGAATCAACTTCTTCCACATGCACAACCATATCACCACGTTCTTTGAGATCGCGAAACAAAGTAGCCTTGTCTGGGGCTTCCATTGAGGCACTATATTCTTCCCCAGTTACTTTTATGGCTTTGTAGTTAAAAAGAGACATTTGTAATTCAATTTATATTTAAACTATTCCGTTACCACACGCAATACTTCTTCAATAGTTGTTACACCAGTTACACATTTAAAAATACCATCTTCAATCATGGTCATCATACCATCTTTTTTTGCTTGTTCTTCAATCACCTGAGAAGTTTCTCCTTTAATGATGAGTTCTCTGATAGTTGGGGTAATTTTTAAAACCTCACAAATACAAACACGACCACCATAACCATCTTTGGAGTCTTCGGTTGGTTTCGGTTTATACATTTTTATAGTTTCCCAGGTATCGGTTGGAGAGACGATTTTTTCGGCCTTAAGGAAAGTCAAAACTCGATCAATGTCGGTAATTTTTCTAAGAGAAGCAATCTCCGCGGCTGATAATTTATATGACTCTTTATTAGAAGATAAACGTCGAATCAAACGTTGACCAATAATCACTTCAAGTGTAGATACCAACAAAAATGGCTCAATCTTCATATCCATCAAGCGAGGAATAGCACCTGCGGCAGAATTAGTATGTAAAGTAGATAAAACCAAGTGACCAGTCAAAGAAGCGTTCACAGCCAAAGAAGCTGTTTCATTATCACGAATCTCCCCCACCATGATAATATCTGGATCCTGACGAACTAGAGAACGTAATCCGTTGGAGAAGGTAAAACCAATTTCTGGTTTGACTTGAGTTTGATTTACCCTAGCCATCTGATACTCAATCGGATCTTCGATAGTGGAAATATTTACATCAACAGTATTTAGTAATTCTAAAATTGTATAAAGAGTGGTCGTTTTACCAGAACCAGTTGGACCAGTAGTTAGGATCATGCCATTAGCGCGTTTGGTGGCTTCATAGATTCTTTCCAACGATTCGCCATGAAAACCCATCGCCTCTAAGGTAAAACCAGAAACATTTTCTCGTAGAATACGCATAACCACTTTCTCTCCAAAATAAGTTGGAATCATCGAAACACGGAAAGAAACTTTTTCATTATTTAACTCTATTTTAAAACGTCCGTCTTGAGGTAAACGTTTTTCATCTAGTTTCAAATTAGACAAAACCTTAATACGAGCCGTGATTGATTCGGCGGCGTTTCTCGGTAAAACCATCGCATCGTGTAACAAGCCGTCAATACGATAACGAACCAAAATCTTATCTTCTAAAACTTCAATATGAATATCGGAAGCATTTTGCAAAATTGCATGTTTCAACAAAGTGTCAACGACGCGTACAACCGGTAAATCTTCCGCTGCTTTCTTTAGCTCCTGTTCCCCCATTTCTGTTGAGTACCCCTCTCCAGAAATAGGTTTCAAAGTTTGAGCATCTTTTTGAATAATATCACCAAATTCTGCTTTTAAACTTTTTTGATACTGTAAAATTGCACTCTTGATAGAATCCGCATCAGTCAAACGAGGTAAAATTCGAAGACCAACTTTTTTCTTAATAAAATCAACAGAAACTAAATCGTCAATATTAAGCATCGCTACCTCGAGAGAATCTGGATTTTTCTTAAAAGCGATAATATTGTATTTACGCGCAATCGGTTCTGGAATCAAAGTTAATGTTTCAAAATCCATTCGCTGATCTTTGAGATCAACAAAAGGAACACCTAAAATATAAGCCTTGGTGCGGCGCATATCGTCTTCAGACATTTTGCCTTTGGAAACCAATAAGTCACTGAGACTCTGCCCCTTTTCTTCAGCCTCTAAAGCAATAGCTTCCAAATCAGTTTTGGAAACTAAACCAGAATCTAAAATAAACTCTTTTAATTGCTTGTCTTGAATTATCATAAAGTTACTCCCTGTATTATATCAAATAAAATTAAAAATATAAAATTAAATTACATTAAAACTGCTTTTGTGATAATAAGAAAACCGGCAGTCTGCCCAGGGCAGACTGCCGGTTTTCTTATTTTATAAATCTTAATTACTGACGTGCTTCGATAATAGTCTTAGCCACGTTTGGTGGAACGATTTCGTAATGGTCAAATTCCATAGTTGAAGATGCACGACCTTCAGACATAGAACGTAAACCAGTAACGTAACCAAACATTTCAGCAAGAGGAACTTTGGCTTTAATCACTTTGTTCATTCCGCGATCTTCCATACCTTCGATTTGAGCACGTTTTGAACTCAAGTTACCAGTGATGTCACCCATGAATTTCTCTGGAGTAACAACTTCAACCTTCATAATAGGTTCCAAGATGACTGGTTTAGCTTTCTTAGCGGCTTCCTGGAAGGCCATTGAAGCAGCAATCTTATAAGCCAATTCTGAAGAGTCCACGTCATGATAAGAACCGAACAAAAGTTCACAAGAAACATTGACCACTTTGTAACCAGCTAGAATACCGCGATCCATCGCTTCACGAACACCTTTTTCAACAGCTGGAATAAATTCCTGAGGAATCACACCACCCTTGATAGAATCGATAAATTCAAATTCTTCATAACGTTTGACATTCTTTGGAATTTTCTCACCTTCAACAATAGCTTCCATAGGTTTAATCTTAATGCGAACATGTCCATATTGACCCTTACCTCCAGATTGCTTGATGTATTTATGTTCAACTTCGGCTTCACCATTAATAGTTTCTTTATAAGCAACTTGTGGTTTACCTACGATAGCTTCAACACCGAATTCACGTTTCATGCGGTCAACCAAGATTTCAAGGTGGAGTTCACCCATACCTGCGATAACAGTTTCATTGGTTTCAGAGTCAGATTTAATTTTGAAAGTTGGATCTTCATCAGACAAACGCTTCAAAGCAAAACCCATTTTTTCTTGGTCGGCTTTAGTCTTTGGTTCAATCTTCAAAGTAATAACTGGTTCTGGGAATTTGATTTGGTCTAACAAGATTGGATGTTCTTCATCGCAGAAAGTGTGGGAAGTTTTGGCATCTTTCAAACCTACAGCGGCGGCGATTTCTCCAGCGTAAACAGTTTCTACTTCTTCACGTTTATCAGCTTGCATACGAACGATACGGCCCAAACGTTCACGACTACCAGTGGTGGAGTTATAAATATAAGTACCAGAAGAGATTGATCCAGAGTAAACACGGAAGTAAGTTAACTGACCAACGAATGGGTCAGCTTGTAATTTGAAAGCCAACGCTGAAAACGGTTCTTCATCAGATGCGTGACGAACTAATTCATCCCCAGTAACAGGATCATGACCAACAACTGGTGGAATATCCAAAGGTGATGGCAAGTAGTCAACGACAGCGTCTAGTACCAGCTGAACACCTTTATTCTTCAAGGCTGAACCGGTGTAAACAGGCACAATATCATTTGCAATAACAGCTTTACGTAAAACAGCTTTCAATTCTTCAAGTGAAGGAATCTTACCATCCAAATATTCAGACATCATCTTGTCATCCTGTTCAACAATCTTTTCAATCAAGATATCGTGGTATTTTTTTGCATCAGCCATTTTGTCAGCTGGAATATCCTTCTCAATAATAGTATTTCCCATCTCCCCTTCAAAATAGAAGGCTTTCATTTTCAAAAGGTCGATCACAGCTTCGAAAGCCGCTTCTTCACCAATTGGAAGTTGCATACGAACAGCATGTTTGGTCAAACGTTCCAAGATAGACTGGTAAGAACGCTCAAAAGAACCGCCCATACGATCAAGTTTGTTGATGAAACAAATACGAGGTACCTTACCTTCATCGGCATAACGCCAGTTAGTTTCTGACTGAGGTTCAACACCAGCCACACCGTCAAACACCACAACTGCACCGTCGAGTACGCGAAGAGAGCGCTTTACTTCAGCGGTAAAGTCGATGTGCCCAGGAGTATCAATAATGTTAAAGCGAACTTTCTTAGAAAGGTCGAGACCCATGTAAGTCGGATTCCAGAAACAGGTAATAGCCGCAGAACAAATGGTAATACCACGTTCACGTTCCTGTTCCATCCAGTCGGTAGTCGTGTTACCATCATGAACTTCACCAATCTTGTGTGACTGTCCAGTGTAATACAAAATACGCTCTGAAGTGGTAGTTTTACCTGCATCAATGTGAGCGATAATACCGAAGTTACGAATTTTTTCTAATGGGTAATCTCTTTTTAACATAATAATTTTAAAAGGTGGCGTAGCCAATAAGTTAGTAATAATAAAAAGGCAGCCTTCGCTTTTAGTTATGGCATAAGATTAGCATAAAAGGACGAAAAAGCAATTATCCTGAAGGGTACTCAAACAAAATATATCCCCTTCTGTCTTTGCGAGGCCTGGCGAAGCAATCCCATCTTAATCTTTATAGAATTTTAGACATATTTTGATTCCTGGATTGCTTCGCCAAGCCTCGCAATGACGATTCCTATAAAGGAAACTTCGTGACCCTGAACATATATAACTATTCTTAACAACCCCACAACCTTATGTTATAAATATATAGGAAAAGTAACTTTTTTAAGGAGAACTTCAATGATAAAAATTCAAACAATTCTAGACGTCTACTACCGAGCCATGCTGGCTAGTTATTTTGGCTCTGCCCAGAATAATAATGTCATGACCGTAGAAAACGGTGATTTAACGATTACCACCTACAGCGAAGGCAAAAACTTTATTGTCACCGACAGTTATAAAGACACCGGCGGCAATACCGAGATTTACTATCAAGGTGAGTTAGTCTGGTCAATGACTTACAGTGGAAGCTACATCAAGGAAGCTATCCCGACCTTGATGGCGGCCATCGAATCAAATTTGGAAAAGAAAATCTTCATGGGTGGTCGCGGACCAAAGAGGTTTGATAACGGTATCTATGTCTATGAAAACAATGTAGACTCAAACGACCCGATGGATTTCAAAGGGGTAGAAAAAATCTACGTCCCTGGTCCGGTTCTCAATCCAGTCGTTCTTGGCTATCACCAATATTCAGGCAAAGCTAACGTTGATTTCGTGGAAGCCTAGTATTCCCCATCATACAAAACCGCCGACAGATGTCGGCGGTTTTTAATTACTTCCTATATTAACTACAGGTATTTGCTGATTGTGCTGTTGGTTTCAAACTTTTTGTCTTACTAAAAACCCAATAACCATCTGTGCAAGTATAATAATCCCAATATGTCGTAGCTGAATAGTAATCACCTGGAGCTGCGCCACCCGGGGCCTGAGGTCTTTGTACAACACAAGCCCACCCGTTCGCGCGTACTGTGGATCCACCTGCCCATTTACAACCACCATTAGCAACTGGGGTAATAGCACCAATCGGTCCATTTAAAACATCAGGAATAACAGGTGGATTAGGTGAAGTCCATAAAGAACTAGCCACAACCCAGCGAGCAACTCCAGAATTATCAGAAACTAAAACTTTATTTACACCCTGATTACCATCTACTATTTGAATAGTTCCGATGGCTGACAAAAATCCGCTAATATTTAATATGTTAAAATAACCAGAACTAGCAGAAATAACATCGGTAAAACCTAAACTACCTTTTCTAATTTGACTTGAAAAAGTTGATGTTCCAACATTTAAAGGACCAGCACTGTTATTAGCGGTTGGCGCTGAAGCCGGGACTGTCCAAGCAATCAAATAATTAATAACGAAAAATAAACTAATAACAATTATTGATATTTTAATATGTTTTATTTTTGATCTCATTTTTTTACATTCCGCATTTTATGGTTCCAGTGGGTTGAATATATGTACTTGGAGTAGTTGCTGTTGGTTCATTATCTGAGATAGTACCATTATTACATTTCCATGTATGCCAATAACCAGTACCAGTATCGCTAGTTCTCTTTTCACAGGTCTGACCGTTATTATAAGCCACACCAGTGGCTGACCAAACGCAATACCCAGACGAAGTGTTTTGAGGTACTGTAACAGTTTTTACGGTTGCCGACACACTACTACCATCGAGACATTTAATCGTATAATCTCTATAGCCGGACGACAAGTCGTCTGGTTGAATAGTTCCTGCGTAAGGACTTCCTCCGCGAGTCGAATCCGCACTCTGAAACACCCAGTAACCACCAGTGCATTTATAATAATCCCAATAATATTGAACAGCTTTATAATCGTAACTATTGTTAGGTTCGGCTGCCATGTTTTTATAGCCTTTAATAACACAA
Source organism: uncultured Candidatus Saccharibacteria bacterium (assembly GCA_964583845.1). Classification (GTDB taxonomy): domain Bacteria; phylum Patescibacteriota; class Minisyncoccia; order Phycocordibacterales; family GWA1-40-21; genus JBAWVR01. The sequence continues at coordinate 10,286 of CAZOXG010000007.1, read as the reverse complement.
GTTTTTCCATCGGCAAAGGCTTTATTGTTCCATATGCAATAACCACTTGGTAAGGTAGTGGTTCCTGCCTGGCCATTATTTATGGTCCACAAAGAACTGGTAGAAACCCAATGACCAACTCCATTAACATCAGAGACCAAAACTTTATTTAACCCTTGCTGTCCATCAACTATTTTAAGAGTTCCTGTGGCAGCAGAAATACCACCAATCGTTAAAAATGAGTCTACGTAACCAGAATTGGCAATGGTTGAAGTTATATCGAAATTACCTAAAGCATTCTGGGATGTAGAATTATCAATACCAACATTTAATGGTTTAGTTGTATTAGTTGATGGATCAGGGCTACCAGAAGGCTCATTCCAAGCCGCCGATACATATCCAGACATCACAAAAATAGTTATTATTAGGATTAAATTTTTGTAATGTTTTATTTTTTCAATTGCCATGATAAATAATATTATACGCCCTGAAGGACGGCGGGAACACTACTACCACCAACACATTTTATAGAACCCGTTGTTTGTATTGTGTCAGCGGCAAATGAACCATGAGCACCACCCACAAGTGTATTATTTGCATTAAATACCCAATGACCATTAGTACAAGTATAATATTCCCAATAATATTCATTGGTATAATCACCGAATCCAGTACCAGTTTCTAGTTTTACAGAAACACAAGATACCCCATCAGCAAAAGCATAGCCAGACCAATAGCAAGAACCGAGTGGCACATAAACTACACTACTGCTACCAATATCCCCCACTCCAATACCCAAAGAACTGGTAGAAACCCAGCGAGCTGCACCACTAGCATTAGAAGTTAATATCTTATTCAAGCCTTGATTACCATCGATATATTTAATAGTTCCAGTTGGAGAAATAATACCTCCGACTTGCAAAGAATTTTTATAGTATCCTGTGCTAACAGAAAAAGAAGAAACATTTAAACTTCCCGAAGCCGACTGTAATGGATAAGTTAAATCTCCAACATTTAATGGTGCGGGAATATTATTGCCAACTGGATCAAGTGTTGGACCGGACCATGCCAAAACATACCCTCCAATAACCAAAAGTGTTGTAATCAATGAAACATTTTTCATTTGGTTGAATATATTTTTTTTCATCCTAATACTCAGTCTATTATAAACTTTATAAAGAATAGTAACAAATATTGAAAACACTGATTAAATTAATCAGTGTTTTTAATATAAATTGTTATTGCCCACATTGAGTTGTGCCAGTTGGTTGTATTCTAGTATCTAGGGCATAGGAGCTTTTATTGTTATATTTGTAAGGCACTAAATCCCCATCAATGCACTTATAGTATCTCCAATACATTTGCCCGGCTGTATACGGTTCCTGATTTACACACATCATACTATCATGATAACTTCGATTACCCCAAGTGCAGTAACCCTCCGACTTATCTTGAGGAACGGTAATCGATTTAATATTAACGGTTATACTTGAACCATAAGCATTTGTTTCGCATCTAGTAGTACCCGGTGGTTGAATAAGTGTTGAATATGGTGATCCAGAACGTTTCATAGTAGTTGTTCTATCAAAAATCCAGTAGCCATTCGAACATTTATAATATAACCATCTAAACTCTTCCCCACAAACACTAGCAGTGCTCGGACATGAAATTCTATCAACATTAACGCAATAAGAATTTGGAGCAAAAACTGCCCCGTTCCAGGCACAAACACCACCAGGCAAAGCAATAGGCTCAAGAGAGAAGTTGGGAGGAATCAGTCCGCCACCAGAACCCGTACCAGATCCGGAGCCAGAACCACTTCCTGACCCAGTCCCGTTTGCGACTGTCCAAATAGAGGTGGTGGAAATCCACTGAGAAACTCCATTTGAGTCCGATGTTAAAACTTTTCCAACACCCTGTTGACCATCAATTATTGTCAATGATCCTGTAACACTAGCTGGAATCCCCCCCACCTGTATTTTTGATATATAAAAAGCTTGATTAGAGACTAAATTATTTGTAAAACCTAAACCACCCCAACGTTTTTGATTTGAAGCAGAATTACTACCTATATTTATAGGTGCATCAGTATTATTGTTAGTTGGTGAAGTTGCAGGAACTGTCCAAGCAACCAAAGAACTCGCAACCACCAATGTCATGATAGTCAAAAGAATATATGCAACTTTCTTAAAATATTTTATTTTCATATAATCATCGGCAAATTACTGTGCCATCAGGTTGAGTTTTACCGCCTGTTTTAAGACTTGATACTGAATCAAAAAACCAAAAACCATTTGCGCACTTATAATAATCCCAGTAGTATTGATTGCCTGCATAATCAGAAAAACCTGAACCCTGATGTTGCTGCTGAATAACGCAGGTTTTACCATTATTGTATTGTTTAATTTCCCACTGACATTTTCCGTTTGGTAAAACTACAATTTCGCCAGTTATCCCTGAAGTTCTTGTAATTCCCGTAGCTCCTGTACCACTTCCTGTTCCCGATCCAGTACCTCCAGAACCACTAGTTATTAGTGTTCCGTCCGTCCCTACAATGACAGATAAAGTGCTCGGATCCACCCAGTGACCTGTACCATCAGCGTCAGAAACCAGGACCTTACCAGCACCATGATTACCATCAATAATTTGTATATTACCAAGTGAACCGGCCGTCAAACCACCAACTTGCAATTGATTATAATATCCGGTATTCGCATAAAGATCAGCAGCAACCCCCAAACTACCAGAAGCTACTTGTAATGGTACGGTTACAGAATCACCAGTATTTAACGGTGCTGGTATATTATTCCCAGGTTGAGTGGCTGTTGGACCTATCCAGGCCAAAACATATCCAGAACCCACCAAGACGGCAAATGTAATAATTACTATTTTAAAGATTTTAATTAAATGTAGTTTCATAAAAAATTATATAGATTCAAGTGACCCAAAAACACTACTACCGTCTACGCAACGCGGTGTATTATCTGTTTGTGGTAAGTACGCACTAGCCGAGCCGCCATCATGACCGGGAAATGTAGTCATCTGGGAATTAAATAACCAATAACTGGCATAGCAGGTATAATATTCCCACCAATACTGACTGCCCATATATCCTGGCGACCCCTCAGCTGAAGAATGATATACTAATATTACACAAGATTGACCATGACCATAGACACGGTCACCCCAAACACAGGAGCCCCCAGGAGCAAAAACTGGATCGGGATTGTTTGGATCATTGGGATTGTTTGGATCATTGGGATTGTTAGGATTATTTGGATCGTTAGGATTAATTGGTAAATTTAATGTACTTGTTGCTGCCCAGTGAGCAATACCACTAGCATCAGAAACTAACACCTTACCGACACCCTGATTACCATCAACATATTTAAAAGTTCCAACTGCTCCAGCTGAAGTTATACCACCGACCTTGATAAATTTACCATAAGAAGAATTGGCTTGAAGTCCGGTCGTAACATTAATAGTTCCAGTAGCTGATTGAGAAGAAGCGGTTGAAGTTCCAACATTTAGAGGAATGATAGCGTTTGGAGTAGGTGGCGGTGTACTTAATTCGCTCCACACACCAGCCAAGACATAACTTGAACCAACAGCAAACACAACGGCCATCAAAATTATTCTAAAGGATTGTGTAAGATTGTGATTCATAAAATTTAAAACAACTAAAGTAATTTTACTATTTATATAGTAAAAAAACAAATTAACTAATTACTACAAACTGGATAAGGTCCGCCTGTAACTGGAGTAGAATAGGTAAGACCATTAGGTGGATGAGGAGGAGACGGAATGATACCGCCAGGTGGAGTAATTTGACTTGTACACTCAGCCAAATAATTTGTCATACCCATGAACATAGTGCATTTATAACCAACTGGAACTGGCCTTTTTAAAGGAAAGGCTAATGAATAATTTGTATCAATATAACAATTCACTCTAGCCCGGCCATTATAACCACAAGTAATAGCCGGCGCAGTAGTGACAGCTGCCAAAGCTGTCCAACCAGTAGCATCACACCTTATCGGATAAAAATTGTTACCAGACTGTGCTTGACTACAAATATCGCCGACGTTATAGACTATTCCTTTTATTACACACTGAGCATTGGTCTTTTTACACCCAGTAATACCGCCACTGTAAATATTCGTAACTGAAGTATTTGGATCAGAACAAATACCGGCTTTTACTCCACCAACCGTGGTTGTGGCCGTTGGAGGCATGTCGGCACAAACTGGAGTACCGTTACTATTTACAGATGTAATAATTTGATTGGTACAACTAGTAGCGGTAAAACTAGAATTAACATCTGACCAAGTACCAAATCCTGCTTCGTCGGCAATCAAGATTCTACCTGAGACTGCGGAAGTGCCTAATTTAAGGACTTGTATATTTCCATTTCCGGCTAGAAAAGTATTTCCAACTATTTGTAGTCTTCCCGTTCTTGTCTGTGAAGATAGACTACTGGTACCAATAGTTATTGGTCCGTCGGCATTAATACCTGTTGGTGGGACGGTTGGTACAGTCCAAGCACTTACAAAACTAACCAGGAGCATTGTCCCTAGAAATAACATCATTTTACAACCAACATTCTCACTCTTCATATTTTTTGTAATCATAAAAACTAAATCATATTAATTTTATCTTAGTGATGCTAAGCCAGTACAGAATCCGACTTGAATTCCGCCATTAGTTACATAAGTACCAGTTTGTTTCACCCACTTTGCCACTCCATTAACCAAATCGCACTTAAATGACACCGCGTTATTAGCGTCATCTGCCCCAGAACTTAATTTATTAAAGTAATTAGCGATTGCCCCAAAACTATATTTAAAGCCACCACAATCACACATCGGTGCGGCATAATCACAACCAACAGAGCCATCGCTTTTTATTTCTCTTATTGATTTACCATAGGGACAAGTTATGGCTTTAATACCTCCTGTATTTGTTGTGGTTGGCGGTGGCACTGTTCCGCAAACAACTTTTTTATCACTTCCTATACCAATCGCCACTTGACCACTAGCTAATGGACAAGAACTTTGAGCGAGAGTTACTTTCGGGGGTAATTTCCATTCACCAATACCTGTTGAACTAGCGGTTAAAACATAATTTAAAGTGGCCCCAGAGGTAATTTTCAACTGATTAAGAACCAGTAACTTATCCGTATATAAAATATCGCTAAGTTGCAGAGTGCCTGTTACTGTTTGAGTCGCGTCACCAATATTTATCGGCTGAGGGGTATTATCATCTAAAGAGTTACTGAAAGGTTCAGTCCACGAAGATGCGGCTATACAAAAAGTGACAAAAAATAACGAGATAATTATTAGTATATATTTATTCATTTTTTTAAATTACATCAAATCACACGATCTTGCGCCATCGCCACTAGAATTCGGATATATGGTTGAACCCATATCAGTGGTCCAACCTGTAGCTGTACAGTTCAAACGTTTGAATACATATCCTGTGGTTGAATTATAATAATACATTTTATACCAACAAAATGTGCCCACGCTGTACTCTAAATCTCTGTAAACACAAGGTGAGGAATTTGCTAATGAACAGATTGGAGTTCCGGTGGCGCTTATACCCGTGACTACCAAACCAGTACCACAATTAACATTTTTTATTCCACCATTGGTTGTAGCTGTTGAAGTAGCATAATCACATAATATGTTTCCACTGGCATCTATACCTACTAAAATTTTATTATTTGGACAACTACTAGCACCTGATCCTAAAGGTTGCCAAGACGCATATCCAGAAGCGTCTGAAGTTAGAGCGTAGCCAGAAGTGGCAATCAAACCAAAACTAAAAGTACTTGAGGCATAAATGTAGTTCGTGGTGAATAATCCAGGTACAGCCAAATCACCGATTCTATTTTGGATACTATTGCTAGATGTTCCTGCATTGATTGGAGCTGACACATTTGAAGAAGCAGGAATACCACCTGGTCCACTCCAAGCCAATAAATACCCTGCTCCGATGATTAAGGCAATAGTTAATAAAACAGTTTTAAAAGATTTTAATAAACTTTGTTTCATTTTTATTTTAACTAAGTTTATTTTACTATCTTTTATAAAAATAAACAAATAAAAATACCGGTCGTACACCCTTGGCGTATGACCGGTATTTTTATTTGTTTTAAACTTTGTTTATCGATTAAAAATGTTTACCCCAGGACCGTTTTTTGAGAAGTAATAGTGGTTATCGTTTACAGTAAGTTATATACAACTTTTGCATTATAGTCCTCGATCTTTGTAAAAATGGTGAGGTGTGGTCCGTTTTGTAAATGGAAATTTAAAACCGCTCTTTCGAGCGGTTTTAAATTTACCAAGCAAAGTGAGCAAAAGCCTTGTTAGCTTCAGCCATCTTGTGAACGTTCTCACGTTTCTTGATAGCTTCACCTTCATTTTTACTAGCGCCGATTATTTCAGTTGCTAATTTTTCTGCCATTGGAGACCCTTTCTTAGCACGAGCAGCTTCAATAATCCATTTCATACCCAAAGCCTGACGGCGTTCTGGACGAATTTCTACTGGAACCTGATAGTTTGCACCACCGACACGGCGAGAGCGAACCTCAACAGTTGGAGCAGCATTCTTCAAAGCAGTATCGAGAATTTCTAAAGGATTTTCTACCTTTTCTTTCTCTTTGATTATAGTGAGAGCACCATAAACAACTTTACGAGCGATACTCTTCTCTCCTGAATACATGATGTAGTTTATAAGTTTAGCTACTTTAACTGAATCATATAGACCATCCGCATTTAAAACTTTCTTATTTTTGATTTTACGTCGCATATTTTTATAGATTTATTATGAATGGATCCCCACTTTCGCGAGGATGACACTCAGAGGTGTCAATTATTTTTTAGCGGCACCAGCCTTTGGCTTCTTGGTACCATATTGAGAACGACCCTTGCGACGACTTTCTACACCGGTGGTATCCAAAACACCACGAACGATTGTATAACGCAAACCAACGTCTTTAACACGACCACCACGGAGAACCACTACGGAGTGTTCTTGTAATTGGTGACCCATTCCTGGGATATAAGCAGTAACTTCCATACCATTAGTCAACTTAACACGCGCAATCTTACGAATAGCGGAGTTCGGTTTCTTTGGGGTTTTGGTTGTAACCTTTGTACATACACCTCGTTTAAAAGGTGATGGGAAAAACTTCGGACGATTCTGAATCGTATTGAATGAGCGCATCAAAGCCACAGCCTTGGATTTACGCTTTGTCTTGTGACGATTCTTTTTGATTAATTGATTTATTGTAGGCATTTTACCTAGATAACGCTAACTTAATAATTGTCTAAACAAATGCAACTCTGTTTAAACCAGCTAAACTTACGCACGTGTGCAACTTTACTATAATTATCAGGAAAAAGCAAGGTTTCGACGGAGATGTATAAGTATTTAGTATAGGTATAGGGAGGATACCAGAAAGATGTATAGGTATAAAGTATATGTACAAGGAAATTACTTAAAATTAAGAAATGTGTTTTTCGATTGTCTTTGCGAGCTTGGCGAAGCAATCCAGACTTTTTAGTATAGGAATTAAAAACTATTCTGATTTCTGGCTTACTTCGCCGGGCTCGGAAAGACAGAAAGGTCGATATCATAGAGTCTTCCTTATACATATACAATATACTCATACTATTCAACCGCTTCCCTTATTTTTCAAAAGGCTATATAATCATATTGTAAATTAAATAATTATTTTATGGACATTAAAGGCAAAAAAGTACTTGTGGTAGACGATGACAAATTCTTCATCAGTCTAATTTCTAAAAAACTTACCGATGGTGGTCTAGAGGTTAGTTATGCTTATGAAGGCCAAGCCGCTTTAAAAGGTTTAGAGGATAACAAACCCGACGTGATTATTTTAGATATCATGCTCCCAGATATGGATGGCTACGAAATCCTCAAGAAAATCAAAGATAACCCTGCTACTAATCCTATTCCTGTAGTCTTCTTATCCAATCTTGGCTCCCACGACGACATCATCAAAGGCAGACAATTAGGAGCTCACACTTTCTTGATCAAGGCGACAGTCACTATGGAGGAAGTTCTAAAAGAAGTCAGTAAGATCATCATGTCTAAATCAATATAACCAACAAAAAAACCGACCACCTATTAGCAGGTGGTCGGTTTTTATATTACAAAGTTCCCAATAACCATTGATAAATAATCTGCAGATACCCAGCAAAATAATCCCAAACAAAGATAATAAAAAGAATCGCATAAACAAAACTATATCGCTCAATCATCTGTCTAATATTTCTAAACTTTTCAGGTAAGGCATTAAAAAGCAACTTCGAACCGTCCAAAGGAGGTACTGGCATCAAATTAAACACCGCCAAAGAAAGATTGATTAAAACTATAATACTTATAGCTCTTATAAAATTTGGTGAATAGTCAAAGCCCAAATTTACCAAGCTTGGTAACCAATATACCAAAACAAACAAAAGTGCAATTACAATATTGGAAAGCGGTCCAGCAAAAGCAACGATGGATTCTGACCAACGCAAACTACGCAACTTATTTAAATTATATGGATTGTATGGCACTGGTTTAGCCCAAGCAAAGAAGAATCCGGCATGCATAAGTATTAAGGCTACCGGTACGATTATAGTGCCAACTATATCTATATGCTTTAAAGGGTTCAGAGTTAAACGTCCCTGATACTTGGCCGTTCCGTCACCCAAAAAATAAGCCGCGTACCCATGACAAACCTCATGAATGATTGCTGACAAAAACAGAATGGCTACCAAAAAGACATTATCGGCTAAACTCATCTCAAACATAAATTGATATATTTTATTAATAATTAAAACTCTTGCATTAAATCATTTTTAATGATAGCATAGCGGAATTGAAATCCCAAACGGATTTATAAAATAAAAACCATGGCAAAAATCTGTCCAATCACTAAAAGAACTTCTTTCGTAGGCGGTGGCTATAGTAATGCTACTCGTGCTACTCAATTTAACCCAACCGGCAAAACTCGCCGTCAGGTTAACTTACAGAAAAAGAAAATCTACGTTCCTGAGTTAAAGAAAACTGTCACCATGACACTTTCCACTCGCGCTATCAAGACCATTCAAAAGAATGGTGCCTACGCTACCCTCAAGAAAGCTGGTATCATCAAAGCAGGGGTTTTGAAGAAAGGTACTAAGAGTAAATAATTTAAAAACCGCCGTAAGGTGGTTTTTACTTACTCATTTAAATAAATGTAATTGTTTTGTCATTCCCGCGCAGGCGGGAATTCAGGATAAATTAACTTAACGCAAAGAAATGCTGGATTTCCGCCTGCGCGGAAATGACAGATAAGAATAAATTAGTCATTCAATAATTCAAAATTATTTACCTTCTAATACTAGATCATCGATATTTAAATCAAAAATTATCGTCCCCTGTTTAAAAGTCTCCTCGAGTTTTGTTCCTACCTTACCCAACAAATCCAAAACTTCTTGATGTGGATGACCATAACGATTATTTAAACCGGCCGAAACAATTGAATAATCTGGCTTAACATTGGCCAGAAAATCTACCGCTGAGGAAGTTTTTGAACCATGATGTCCAACTTTTAAAACATCAGTTTTGAGATTAGGTCCATACATTTTGACCAGATACTGTTCTATGTCTTGTGGGGCGTCTCCGGTCAGTAAAAAACTTTTGCCATTTTCCACTAGTCGTCCAACCACTGATGATTCGTTATCTTTAATATTTTTTAGATCGTTACCTGGAGATAAGATTTGAAAGGCAACACCACCAAAATCAAGCAACTGACCGGCTCGAGGTGATATTACTTGAATATTTTTATCTTGAGCAATTTTTCTTACCTCACGAGTTATGGCGGTTTCCTTGTCGGCTGAGGAGCTGGCTAGAAAAATATATCCAACTTCAAAGTTATTAAGTAGTGACGGTAAACCACCAATATGATCACTGTCAAAATGAGTAATCAAAACGGCTTCTATTTTTCTAATACCGATCGGTAAGACCTGAGACAAAGCTTTTATTACCGCTGTACGATCAGGACCGGTATCTATCAAAAACAACAAACCACTGGGTGTTTTAAACAAAGTGGCATCCCCCTGCCCTACATCTAAAAAATATGCCCGCCCGATTTTTTCGCTGGAAAAAGCAAAAGAAAAATAGATAAAAATGTTTATCATAATTAGTACCAAGACAACAAATAAAGAATAATACTTTTGTTTCCAAAATTTCATTGCTTATATTTTATCATTACTCTGCAAACGATGCTTGCGATAATTTCTAAA
>CAZOXG010000006.1:0-35231 GCA_964583845.1 uncultured Candidatus Saccharibacteria bacterium | reverse complement strand
GATTAATAATGTAATATTTTCTCATTTTTGATGAGTCTTCCATAATGTCATTTATCATGACATTTTTTATTGTTAAAAACTTATTATTACTTGGACTGAATAATGATGCTATGTATCCGAATTCTTCTTTTGTTTTTGCCTCTACAATCTTCATAATTAAACTTTACATTATATTATATTTTTTATCAATAATAATAAAAAGCACCCAGGTAAACTGAGTGCTGTATGAGCTCGCGGAACTGATCCACTAGGCAGAATCACCTTTGAAGTAGACGAGACCGGCGTTGATGGTTATCTTCCTCTTTTGAATTCGATAACCCTTTTTTTGGCGCTTGCCACGTTTCTTGGTCACTTTCATGAAGCACCTTACCTTTCTATCTCAACTTTAATGTGAGATGTAATATATTTTAGCACCTGGCGATTGATTGTCAAATCAATATTGGTGAGTGGAAAGCTAACAGTAAATTCGCTTGTTAGAATAGCTTTGAAAACATTACCTACAAGTCTCTCGCGAACAGTGTTATCGGTTATATAAATATTACCGTCACCGTTCACAAAAAAGTAGTATGGCAATGATTTGATACCTAAGGCATTGAGAAGTAGATAGGCCTGAATATTGGTCCCATTCATCAGGTGTGTGTACTTCTGAATTTGAAACAGAGGTAAAAGTTTCTTTACCACTGCAAGTTCAGATATATCCGCTTTTTCTTGCGACCTTCCGCGATCAAAAAGAATGTTGTACGACCAACCTTCCACTTTAAGACGGAGACAGAAGTCCAACATCTTATCAAGATTTAAGAAATTCCCCTCATGTATAACCGTCTTAATCCCCACTGTTTTGTTTATGGATTTCGCTGATATAATTCCATTTACTGTTAGTTCAAAAGAGTTGAGACCACGGTATAGACCATTAATATCTTTGTTCCAACCGTCAAGTGATATTTTGAATATCACATTTGGGTTACTAAAAAGATCGGGTCTCCTTTTAATTGCTTGGGGAATGAGGATGCCATTGCTTTGAAGTTGGCAAGTGAAACCCTTACAAAGAGCGTATTCGATTATGTCATCAATTCTATCGTGCAGGAAGATTTCACCACCCGTAAACTGGATTGATTTTTTTCCAATTGAGGTCTTTTTGTAAAAAAAATCAATAACCGCCTTTACTGTATTGAAAGGTAATGAATCTCGACCCTTATTGTTGCAATTTCTTGAACAGTATTTGCAGGATAGGTTACATTTGTTTGTGAGACAAATACAAAAACCTCCCCACAGATCAATCGAGTTACTGATTTTGTTTAAGATAATTTTATTCATCGTCAGCTCCTTTTTGTTATTATTGAGGAACTATAGTAAAATTCTGAATAAATGGTATATCAATTATAGAAACTAGTCAAATTTGTGTAGAGGTAAATTCTCTACCGAAATGTAATCGCTTTTAATAATGGGATACTAGTAACTTTTTTAATAATACTTCTTTCTAGAGATACTTCATAGGCCGAAAGATAACCTAGTGTCCGTCTAGGCTTAGCCTGTACGCTTATATCCCGGACTTGATCCGGGGTTCAGGAATAAGAAAAGTCCTAATGCAAAAGAAAATGAACACAAACAAAAAACCGAATTTTAATCTTTCTTATTCTATGGTTTCGTGATTCCGCAACTTTTTTTACTTAAATTACTCGGGAAGTTATACATAGAATCTATATATTTGTTTTTATCCACTTCTCAATAAAAGTGTACCTGTCCCTCCAAAAATTTTTCCAGCCAAGGTCTTGGGCTTCCATGATGTCTTTGAAATATAGATTGTTGATTATGGTAAAAATTTCTTTGGCGTCTTCTATATCTATATTTGGAAAATACAAATCTTTATACTTGCTTTTTCTGAACATAAAATGACTGGTCTCATGGCAAATTGTTCTTATCGGAGTTTTGGTTGAAGCAGAAACAGAAATGCCTTGCGGTATATCCATAGAATATGGGGTTGAATTTATATAACATGTAAAGTCGGTAGGAAAATCTACTTTAAATATTTTGTGTATACCTTTCTTAAACTTCTCATCAATTTCAGGGGTCCAGACAGATCCAAGGCTGTTAACAGTGTCGTCAGTTACAGGAAAAACACCCGTTTTCTTCTCTTCGCCAAAAATATGTTCTTGTGCGTTTACGTCATCAGTACACTTTTTGTCTATTTTTGCATTATATATAAACTTCATTTTCTAAGTATAATATGAATAAAAATTTTATGAAGGTACTGAGTATTCTGTAGTTGGACGAGGCCAGGCCTAATCCGTAACCATTCTCTACGGATTAATGTGTATTATCTCACTCCCTTAATTAATTCTTTTAATTTGTCCCAATCATCAAGTGGTCTTTCTCTGTGTTCTGGAGGTAGTTCAAGATCACAAGCGATATTTATAACATCTTCAAACTCGGGTTTAATGAGGTTAATGTGTTTAGCACAGGCGCCACAAATTAGATATGCTGCTTGCTCTATATATAATTCCTTATTATTTTCTGCTTCTATACAGGCTTTACACAATTCTGTCATTAGAACCTTTTTGTTAGATGTTTCGGCAGTATCCAGTTTGTCTAGGATGGAGTCTATTTTATATGTTGAGTACATAAGTACATTATATCAAATCCAACTCCACATAAAACTGGGAGCCTTTGCCTTCCCCATCAGATTCGGCCCAGATGCGACCGTTTTGAGCTTCTATCATTTTTTTGGCGACATATAAACCAAGACCTGTTCCGAGAATGTTTACTTTTCCGGCATCCTTGGCCCGACTAAACTTTTGAAACAATAGTGGCATAGTTTCTTTAGAGATTCCTACACCGGAGTCCTTAACATAGAAAACAACCTTATTATCAGCAGTTTTACTTAAACCGATTTCTATATAACCTGTTTGAGTGTATTTGTTGGCATTATCCACCAAGTTCATTAATACTTGTTTCAATTTAGCTTTGTCATCGTGTACCAGAAAATATCCATGAGGAATATTACAACGCAATTCCAGTCCGTTCTTTTGTATATTACCTTTTAATTCTTTGACAACTTCATTCGTTAAATCTCGCAAATCAAAATCCTTCATAAAGTATCTCATCTGACCTTGCTCTATTCTAGAAATATCTAAAAAGTCGCTTACAGTTTTACTGAGTGTGTCCGTAGATTTGAAAATTATGTCTAATGGCTCAATAAATTCTTTCGGCACCTTGCCATAGTCACCCTCGAGTATTAATGAAATATATCCTTTGATAGCAGTAAGTGGCCCGCGGATTTGATGTGTGGCCAAGGAAACAAACTCATTCTTTTGATGATTATGTTTTGTCAGTGTTATGTTATCTTTTTCAAGGCTGGAAATGATTTGTCGCAGTTCTATTATCTTAGTATCTGAATCTAAGAGTTTATCTTCATTAATTGTATAACCATCGCTTAAATGGTTCTTTAATACAGAGGTCGCCCAAATCCGAAACTGGGTAGCTTTTTTAGAATTTACACGATAGCCAACGGAAATAATAGCGTCTAGATTATAGATTTTAACTTGATATTGCTTGCCATCGCGCGCAGTTAGTTCTATTTTGGAACTAACTAAATTTTCCTTTAGTTCACCGGTTTTAAAGATATGATCCAAGTGTTTGGTAATGGCTGGACGTTCCACGCCAAAGGCGGTAGCGAGCTGACCTTGGGTTAGCCAAATACTCTCCTTGTCCACTCTGGTTTCGAGCTGGATAGTTCCGCACTCTGATTTATATACAATTATATTTTTACGATGAGACATTTATTATTTTTTAATTAAAATTAATAGGTTGATTAGTTTGCAAGGTCGAGACCAGATCTACTGCTTTTCATGGCTTAAACTGGTTTCAGTCGATGGCTGTGTAAAATACACAAACAAAAAACCGAATTTTAATCTTTCTTATGGGAAAGATTAAAATTCGGTCTTAAATCTTCCCTACTCTATTACTTCTGGTAATTCCACAGTAAAAGTTGAACCTTTGTTCCGTCCAGCTGAAGAGGCAACAATAGTACCGTTGTGTCCCTCAATAATCTTTTTGACGATAAAGAGACCATAACCTGTTGAATTGACGTTAACTTTCAAAGACTCGTCGCCGTGGCCACCTTCTCTAAAGAGTACGCTTTTATCCTTATCGGTAAGGCCAACTCCAGAATCAGTGACGGCTAGTTGAATAAATTTGGCTTTCTCATGTGTGGTTTCCTTGAGAATTACTGACACTTTACCAGTTGGAGTATAGTTGATGGCATTATCTATCAAGTTTTTTACAACCTGAGTCATCTGCATCTTATCTATTTTGGCCATTAAAGATTTTTCAGGAACTTGTACGTCCAAAGATAAATTTTTGTCACTGGCTCTGGTTTTGAAACTGTCGGTTATGGTATTGGTAAATTCGCTGAAGTTTATGGTCTCAAAACTATAAACTGTTTGACCATTTCGGAGATTGGAAGCATTCAGGATTTCAGAAATCATCTCTACCGCATTATTGTCTGAATCCAAGCCTGCCCTGGCAACGTCTTTGATTGGCTGTGTGGTCTCTCCAAAATCCCCTTCCATAAGACCGGCAAAAATCGCTTTTGATTTCGTAAAGAATCCTTTAACCTGATGAGTAATAAAACGGACCAAAATCATCTGGTTTTTGTTTGCAATTTCAAGTAATTCTTTTTGTTCAATTTCTTTTCTGACGGAATTAATTAGCAAACGACCAAGCACTACGGCACCAAGGAAGGTAACACTGGTGATAATAAGGTCGGCAGTATTGCTATAGGTGAAGTATTGAGAACCAATAAGTATAATAAGCCCCCAAACTAAAGCCTGGGTGGCAAATAGTTTTGCGTGGAAAGTTTTAAAACGAACTATAAGAATGCTGATGTAAATCATTAGAATCACCATTCCAAGTAAACCATACATTTCTAATTGTGAATCTGGTAATATACCAACATTCGCAAGATAAGCTGATGTAAATATAAACACAAAAAACATGAATAAAAATGATTCAACCCCAATTCCTATAAGAATTATCTGTTTTTTAATACTTTGGGTTGAGACCCTGTAATGTTTTATTAGCAGAACAAAAATCCATATCATTGCAAGTAAACCAAGTGAATCGTGATAAATTTCAAACCAAAGATTTTCGAATTTAAAGGCATCGCATTCTGTTAGATTAAAACCTCCAAGGTTAAGACTGCTTGGTGTTAGTAATATAATTGGAGCTAATAATACAATAAATACCCATTTAATTTTAAATGTAATATCCTTCTTTTTAAGAAAAACATATATAAAATATACTGACAATATTGCAATTAATCCATGAATTATTCCAAAAAAAGACCAGAAGAATAGTATGAAATCACTGTGAATGTTTGTCCAGGTTACCAGATTGATTATTACCCACAAGGAAAAAATTGACGATATACAAAAAAGAAGCTGATTTAATAAAGATTTTCTATCATTCCAAAATACGTAAAAACCAACTGTCAGGGCTATTATCATTGAAGGAATGTGCGTGTAATATAGTAATGAAGGCAAGTCAGAAGAAAACAAAAGGTATGTTGGTTCAGGGAATAAGTAACAAAGCATATTATTTATTTGTGTAATTATCTAATAAAGTCCCGTTTGTATTTGTAACGGATTGTTCCACTTCTACAGTATCATTGTTGGTTGTCTGAGCACTCTCACAATTATCGTTAATTTTAGGTTCACAATACTCTACATAACAATCACGGTCACTTATAAGACATTTGTTGGCAACTTCGCAGTTTGTAATATCTGTACCACATTCATTGTATAAATCATTAGCCTGTTTTCTAATGATTAAATAATTAATTTTATTTTCGCAAGTATCGTCTTCACATTTAGAAAAACATGCCTCTGTAGTTGAGTCGCATGTTGATTCATATTCTACTATATAATCACGATTAATAACAAAACGATAGTAGGATGCAAATGTTACAGTAACAATAAAAATAAATAAAAACCACGAAAGAAAATATTTATGAAGTTGTGCTTTTTTAAAGAGCATAATAATTATTTATAGAATACTTTTTTAGTCTTCATGATTACCTTTACTTAAAATCTTTTTAATAGTAAAACTATTGTCTTCGCAGGTTTTTAGTAAATAACTATTTAACAAAGGTGGAAATGACCACCAGTAAAAATCTTCAGTTTTTGACTGATTTTCTGGGTACGGCTTAATAATTATAGGTTCCAAACCAAATTTATTTTTAATCTCTAAAATTTTCGGAATAATGATTTTGTTTGTAAAACTCATTTCGTTCGCGTCACTATCTTCATTAAAGAAAAGTTCAAATAACACACCGTGACAAACGTAGTGCAGTAAAAACTTATAGTAATAATCTTTGGATGATCCTAGTTTGTGTGCCCATTCAGAGATGTCTACCCTACTGCAACTGTATTTAGAGAACTCAAAAAGTGAATCGTAAAATGAAGTTAATTTTAATCCATTTCTCAACATAACGTTTTCAATTAAAAGATTTTCGTTGTTTTTAATATCACAAATGTCAAAAATTTTATTAACATTATTCTCTGAGAGAAATAATCTTCCTAGATTTTTTTTCTCGTCGTTTATTGATGTAAATTTATCTTTTAAATGTTCACAAAAAACTGGTTTAACATTTAAATATGCCGAACTTGATAAATAAAAAATGAAACTATTATCTGGGACCAAAATTGCTTTCCACGATATGGCCTTGGGTGAGTCTTTAAAAAAAGTAATAAAATCGGATCCAAGTTCCTCTTCAATCCTTTTTTTTAATTCCAAATCATTCCATCTTTTTTTTATTTCTTCTCTGGCTTCGTCTAAAGAAAAATAGCGGATTGTGTTTGTCATTGTTATATTATATAGCTAATAAGAATTTTTAAAAGTATAATCTAATTGAACAATAAATAAGTTCCAATCCCCGTTATTGTAATAGCAATAATTTTCTGCCAAATATGCTTTGCGTGGATTTTTTCAGTTGCAAGCTTTGGAAAGAAAAAAGTTAAAAATATTCCGATTGCTAATACAAAAATTGGCTGAAAGGACTCAGTTAATAGTATTAAAGCTACGGGAGCAAGAAGGTATGAATAAGCAACCACCATGTTTGCGGAAATATATATAGCTTCGTTAAGAAAATTAAGCGAAATTGCCTTCTTGGTGTTTGTTCTCATGGCGAGCAAGAAGTTGCGGCGATAAGGACGTATAAGTATAAAGATAACTACACCAGTAAGTGCCAACATAAGACTTGACCAAAATAGAGACGGCCAAAGATCTTCTTCTATTGCCACAAATTTAAATAAAACACCTTCTAGTGCCCAACAAAAACCAGCAACTAACATGGGTGGAATAGTTTTTTTTCTTAGTTTGAATCTATTTTCGGTGTCTATTTCGAAGGATATTATTGTTGTACCAAGAATAATTATGGCCATGGCTATAATCTGCATTTGAGTAAGTACTTCACCTAGAATGAAATATCCAAGAATGGCCCCCATAACAGGCACTAACTGATAGAAAACAACCACTATTGAGGCTTCTTCATCCTCCAATGCTATTAAATAGCACCATAACACAAACACGCCAAGGACACCTGTTATAGCAAGAATCAAAATATCCTTAAGACCCATACTAAAAACAAATGGGTCTGCCCAAAAAATAAAAGGTAGCGCTAAAAATGAAGCTAAAGAAGAAAAAAGTAAAATTGTACCCACTCCACCCTCCTTAAATACTTTTTCTAAAAGAATTTTATCTATAAAATTGGTACAGGCGTATAATAGCGGACCAATGAGTGCAATAAAAAACCAAGTCATGATAGTTAATATACTAACATATTTTTATTAAATTACGAGTCCTCAAGAAGAAATTAACCACACGAGACTACTTTACATATAGTATAAACATTTATAATTATCAGTTATTTAATTGTGACGTGATATTCAAAATTATGCACTAATATTTTTTGTGGGAAGTGATGACTAAGTTTTGCAATATTAACTGAGTCTTTAATATAAGCTATGGTTATGTGAGGCACATATTCAAATTTTTGAAACGCAGAAAAGTTTGGAAAATTTGCTAATTCAAAGTGAATTTTTTTAAGTACCCCATTAATATCATTGACTTTAAATATTAGTACTCTTGCACCTTTTCCAAAAATAGGAAAAGAACTTATGCACTCAATTTCTATTTCTCTTAAGTCTATTTTATTTAAATAGTTTTGAAGTTCTTTTCTGTTTATATTATTATTATCAAAACCATAGAATAAGGTTAAGTGAAGTTTGTCTGTTGCGATTCCTCCTTCAATTTTTCCTTCTATTACTTCAGTATATATATAATCATCTTTTATTTCCTTTCTTGCCCAAGCATTAATCGTTTGCTTAATTTGATTATCGAATTCAATTGTTACGTAGCCTATATTTTTTTTATTCATATGCTATTTATTATGATTTAAGTAGGACTTGAGGCTTGTCGTTTGAGTCCGTCTTTGTAAAAGATGTATAATTATTTTGGTTAGAAATGATTAGCCTGCCTTTGTATTCAGGGTAGTTACTAGTTAGTATCTTTTTAATAGTATCAGAATCTTTAACTTGTTTAAGTCCAGATTTTTCACCTAAATCAATTAAAAACTTATGATTAATTGAAACTGTTGTCCATATGTTATAATTATTTTTGCATAAATTTGACAATATGTTTTGTGTGCCATCAGGAGAAATGGATACTACTGTATAAATTCTTTCACCGTTAACTAAACAACAAGAAGTAATATTACCTTCGATATCCTGATTATAAATAACAGAGTTAATTCTGCTGTTAAATAATTTTTGTGGATCAAATCGCTTGCCAAATTTTAATTTAATTAATTCAGAGATTTTCTCTTTTATATTTACGTCTAATTCATGAATTGTCTTTGACATGTACGGTTCAGTTACTATTAGTTTTTGTCTTTCTTTTTCAATGTTGTCGAAAATACCTTTTGTGTCATGTTTACTAAATATATCCATAATTTGTCCTGAATTAATATTCCCTAATAATGCAGGAAGTTTATATTTTTTTTCGGGATTATTAACAAAATATTCTATTACTGATGGAATAGAATCATTTATAATTTGTTGAGTCACACTATCAATTTTTAACTCTGGAAGCCTTGAAATTTGTTTTAAGGCACTAATAATCTTTTTAGGATCTCTTTTTGCATTTTCTTCATTACAAAAAAATAGTTTATGGTTTAAAACCGTGTTTATCGCCTCAGGATTTATAAGTACTTATTATAGATATCAAAAGCACAACAATTAATGTTTAAATCACCAGAATTTATTAATTCACTTATACTCCTACTACCTATAAGACCTGCCTGTACTTCTCTATTTTCGATTAGTAAATTTATAACGTTAGCTTCGGTGTTTATAGAATACTTATTTGTTGAAAATTTAGAAGTTAGGTTTTCTGCAAAGCCGTTTATATGTAAATTATGAATAATCTGTCTAGGTTCCGCTCTTGTCATGATATCAATATCAGAATTAGAGGTATTTTTATTTAAAATAACATCCCTAACTATACCTCCTATTAGGTATGTTTCATTACCAAAAATCTCAAGTATAGATTTAGATGGTATGATCTGAGACAGTGTTTGTTCTATTTTCAGTATTTCATTTTCTCGTCTTATTTCAGGCGAGTTTGTAATCGTTTGAAAAGTTTCCATATATTTATATTATACACTATGTTTGTCTCTTATATTATAACAATATTGTATTTTTTGATAGATTATCTGAGCTAACCGAGATTAGGTAACGAATATAATAGAAAAACATTTAAGCATAAACTAAACTCTAGTTGGCTCGGCTAGATCAAATTCCAAATAATCAAAAGGTTCACCAAAACCATACCAATTTTCTATTCGGCGGAAAAACTTTACACCATATCTTTTTTGTAAGATATCGCTTAGGCCTTGGGACACTCTGGTGTGCATAGAAATGTTTGTATAACCTTTGTTTTTTGCTTCGGTAGTTAGGGTGGAAAAAACCTTTTTTAGAATAGTTAAATCTCCGCCTTTGATAAGAATTGATTCTATATACAGAGAAGAGTTATTTTTTGCGAATTCAGGATCAAATTCTACTAACCCATCATACTCCTCATTTTTGGGCAAGGAACTTAGATATCCAACAATTTTACCCAAGTTGTTCCTAACAAGAATATATACTCCATTAGCTGATTCAAAGGATTCTCTTAGATCTTTTAAGTCGTATTGCATTTGTTCGGGCATCATGGAGTCGTCTAAAGTTTTGATTTCAGTGAGTTCTTCATTGGTGATACTTTGGACAGTTTTAACTGTAAAATTTTCTGCTAACTCCTGTATTGAGTTTTGTAAATTGAATTCTAAGTTTTTCATAAAACCATTATACTACAAATTTATGTACTCATTACAGGACTCCTTACAATTGGCGTTTTTTTAGAGATATATTATAATCAGTAACGTAATGAACATATTATTCGTTTCTGATGATTGTATTGCAATAAATTTGGGCCGGGTATTACAAAGTGAAGGACATACCGTAAAACTCTATATCCATAACAAAAGATCACGCCGTAATTTTGATCACATTTTACATAAAGTTGAATCCTGGAAAGACCATCTAAATTGGGTTGGAAAAGATGGGCTTATTATTTTTGATGATACCGGCTATGGTAAAGAGCAAGATAATCTGCGTAAGAAAGGCTATAACGTATTTGGCGGTTGCGCATTAGGCGACAAGTTGGAAGATAATCGAGAATTCGGACAAAAGATATTTAAGGAATATGGTTTAAAAACAGTTCCACTCTGTGATTTTGATAATATAGATGATGCAGTTTGTTTTATAAAAGAAAACCCAGCCCCGTGGGTTGTTAAGCATGATGGACACGATGCAAAATTCTTGACCTATGTCGGTGAGTTTGATGATGGTAGAGATGTAATGAGTATTCTTAGAAACTATTTTCAAAACTCTTTTATCAATAGAAATAGAGTTTCTTTGCATAAAAGAGTTGACGGGGTTGAGATCGGAGTCGGTAGATATTTTAATGGTAAAGATTGGGTGGGACCGATTGAGATGAATGTGGAGCATACTAAGATGTTTCCTAGTGATATGGGTCCAGTGACAACTGAAATGGGAACTTTGGCTTGGTATGACGATAATGAAAACAATAAATTGTTTGTCGACGTATTAGACAAACTTAAACCGTACTTACAAAAGATTGACTACAGAGGTGATTTTGAAATTAATTGTATGGTTAATGAAACGGGAGCTTACCCATTAGAAGCGACTGCTCGCCTTGGGACTCCCATTATTCATATTCATAGTGCTTTACATATTTCCAAATGGGGAGAGTTTTTATTGGCAATCGCCCAAGGTAAACCTTATAACTTAAAATATCATAAAGGGTTTGCGGTTGTTAATTTACTTGCGACTCCCCCGTTCCCGTATGGTCAGCACAATAGCAAGGACAACCTTTTTGGGGTTAATATATATTTTAATGATTTTACTGAGTCTGAAATGAAGGACGTTGCTTTGGAAGGTGTATCATTGAGAAAACATGGTCAAAAAGAAGAGACGTATTATATTTCAAATGATGATGGTTACGTGATGTACACAGTCGGAGTTGGAAAGACAATTTCTGAAGCGAGAGATAAAAGTTTAAAGATGGCAAGAAACATAATTATTCCGAAAGTTTTCTATCGTGATGATATTGGTAAAAAGTTTGAATGTGAAGATTTACCAAAGTTGAAAAAGTGGGGGTATATTAAAAAAGTTTTATAATATTCATCTTTTATATTTCAGTATATATAATGCCAAAATTCATTAAATGAAAGACTTATATTCTCAATATTTAGGAAAAGCAGTGCAAGTGATAATGGATCGACCACTTGGATCCAATCACCCTAAACACGGGTTTAGATATGAGGTCAATTATGGTTTTGTACCAGATACAAAAGCACCTGACGGTGAGGAAATCGATGCCTATGTTCTAGGAGTTGATATACCATTGGAGAAATTTTCCGGTAAATGTATAGCTATAGTTCACAGATTAGACGATGATGACGATAAAATAGTCGTAGTTCCCCAAAATTGCGAGTCAATGACCGACGAAGAAATAGTAAAACTCACCTTTTTTCAGGAGAAATATTTTAAGACAGTAATTATAAGATAATGAAAGAATAATTCCGGCCTGATTTTATTGATTTTTGCTAAATGTAGTCACTTTTTTATCACTTTAAAAGAATTAAGTTAATTTAATCCGCTTTTTATAGTAAGGGCTTTTTTAATTATAAAATCTCCAATCTCTCCCCAATCAAAATATTCTTTGTAAACAGACGGATCTATCAATTTAATTTCAGTAATTCCTTTGTCTGTTAAGCCGTCGCCACCGTCAATAACAAATGTCCCCAAGGGACTAACTCTGCAAGCATATCTTAATTGGAAAATTATTTTCTTATTTTCAACATTAGTTAACTTTTGATAACCAATGGGAATAAAAGATACAACTTCCATATTTGACTCTTCTTTAATTTCTCTTATAAGAGTTTCCTCAAATGTTTCGTTTGCCTCTATACTGCCACCAATTAAACCCCATCCCTTTTTAAGTCCACCGTACCCTATAACCATCAAATCATTAAAAAAGCAGACTCCATAAGCCTGTTTAACTCTATCTCTGGGTAAACTATTAAAATCAGTAGAATCAAAATATTCGTAGATATATTCCTCTCCGTTTGATTCCACTTTTTTGCTTGTAAACAATGGTTTGTTTTTATCGCTCATATTATATAAATGCTAGCACATTAATAATTGATACAAAACTCCATCGTAAATAATAATTGAGTCAGGCACTCACACTAAGGAATTTAGCTTTAACTATACGACAGATAAAACTTGTACCAAAACTCAATTTATTGGTTTTGTGTTAAGTTTGGTATAATTTTCAATACAATCTACTAAATTTAATAAAAATGAAGTAACTAAAAGTAAGAAAAAAGCTTCATTCAGTTTTGATAAAATATCAAACCTGGTTAAAGAGAACGGGTTTGAGATCGTTAAAAGATCTGGCGAAGATATTAATAGAGTAAATATAATATTATGCAAAAAAGTATAAAAGATACCCAGTCAGAAATAGCAGAATTTGTTGATGCTAGAAAATGGGCGGAAACTCATCATGTTTATGGCATTATGTTGAATATGATTGAAGAGATTGGTGAAGCTTGGAATGTGGTTAAACATTTGGAAACTGACCATAAACTACTCAGAAAAGTAATGGATGAGAACAAAGGTGAATTAGAAGACTTTATTGGTGATATTTCATTTCTGACTTACAAACTGGCTCATGTGATGAAGGTGGATGTTGATAAAGCGGTTTCCGATCGTTTAAAAGAATTTGAAGAGCGCTTCCCAGCCGAATTCATGAAGAAACACGCTTTTGCTGGTAACAGACGGGCGGGTGGTATTGATAACAAGTATCCAGAAAATAAAGTTGCCAAGAAAAAGAAATAATAAAAAAACTTCGCATAGGTATAACTTGAATACTGTCTAAAAATAATAAAAAACCGGTGCCGCAGAGGCACCGGGGGTTGGAACATTTACAAGATTTGGCTGGTTAGAGAACCACGCCGGCGGGCTTGCTCTTCTTGGGGCGATGACACTGCCGACAACGAACGTGACAGCCGTTGACGCATTTGACGCCGTCTTCCTTGAGGCAAATGCCGTGAGTTTTCTCTTCAGCTTCTTGTTGACGGTGCAGGTGCGGTTTCTTTTTCCCCGCATTGATATTCTCGCCGTCGTCTCTCCAGTTCAGGGTTCCCATGGTTAGGTTCCTCCTATGATTCCGGATTCAATCAGAACATCTGATTGATATCCTCCGAGGAGAAATGTTATCAGAAACTAATTATTTTTCAAGCACCGACTTTAATAGTAGATTAAATTGCTCGTGAGATGGTTTAAAACCGTATTCTTTTTCGAAAGCTCGGTCAAACAACTCCTTAGTTGAAAGGTTTTTAAGATTTTTGATTAGTGAGAGTAATTTTTTTTTACCAAATTTGTTTACTAAAATTTCCACTGCAAAACCCGCCTCTTTATAAATGGCTGGAGCAAAACCGTTATCGTAGTGATCTAGGAATTCTTTGAATTCAACAATTTTGTCTTTGAAGACTAGTTGTCCTGAAGTGTAAATCGCTACGCCTTCCCAAAGCCATTTGGGAAAACTATTTTCAGTATATTTGCTTTCAATAGTAAAAAAGCAGTGACTCAACTCGTGTTTGATCAATGAATAATACTGTCCATCTGAATGTTGTTTGTGAGCACTTTCAGTTACCATTTTTTCATTTTTAAGTACAAAAATTGTGTCATGATTTCTTGCCCAACCCACAATATATGGAAGAGTTTTTTCACCCCAAATGTAATCTATTTGCGCTCGACTATCCAAAAAGTATATTTTTGGTAAGTGGTGTACCCAGTTAATGTCATAGAAATTATTAAGTTCATCCATCATTTGTTTGAACTCTTTTTCAAATTTTTCATTCTCAATTGTTTTAAATTCTAAAAACATATATATTTTATTTGAGTAGTTTTGTAATATGTGACAACGCGGTATCGGCTGAACTATAGGTTTGATAATTATGTTTAATCGCTTCTTCCCTATATTTTGGTCTTTGAATATCGTAAAAACTCCTAGCTTCGAGCTTTTGCAATTCACGAGTTTTGCCCCAGCGTGGAGAATCAGTGTTTCTTTCAATTATGGTTGGCAGATTTTCACCTAGTAGGACAACTCCATCAAAGGGTAAATTCTTTTTAGCTAAATATGGAAGAATATTTACGGATTCAAAAATTACTAATTCTTCTTTGTTTTGATATTTTACTATTTCTTCCAAGATGGCTGGCCACAAGCCTTCTGACTGATTAACTAAATCTTGCCATTGTTTTTCTGGACTAGTTTTGGTTAGATATTCTAATTCGTGTTTATCAAGGTAAAAATCGGTCCATTTTTTGTATTTTTTGTTTTTACTAAGGGTTAGTCTGATATCATCTAAAGACACAATAATACCATCAAACTTTTTGGCGAGTTTTTGGGCTAGGTACGATTTACCTGAAGCAGGAATGCCGGTTATGAAGAGTCTTTTGCCTAGATGTTTGTTGATCATATAATATTATTTAAACTTACAGACCAAAATTCTAGTTTTTAAATTTGAGTTGGCATTTGTAACAAACTTTAAATTAAAATTACTTAATATGGTAAATTCTGATCCTTTGATTATTTTTTCAAACATTTCATATTCACTGGTATATGTTACTAGAATTCCATCTTTGTTTAGGTTGGTTTTGGCACATTCAATAAAGTTTTTGTATAAAACCTCTAAATCTTTATTTTTAGAAACAATCATGCCAAAAGGTAAATCTGAAGTAATAACATCAAACTTCCCTATCTCAGGTTTGGTCATTACATCCTTTTCAGATAATTGTATTTTTCTGATTAAGCCAGCCTTTTTTATATTTTGGATAGCCAGGGATATATTTTTTTTATCATTATCAAAACCAATTAGTTTCTCTAGGCTTGGATATTCTAATCCGGCTTCAATGAGTAAGGTGCCACTGCCTGAAAATATGTTCAGGTAGCTTTTTTTGTTGGCCAAATCACACAAAGAGTTTACCGTGTAAGCAATAGTTGGGTCCATAGCACCGCTCATATTCTCTACGCGGTAATTACGAACAGAAAGTGGTCGTGGAGTCATTTGGACACCAATTTCCCACATATTGTTGTTCTTGACTATGTGAACTTTTAGATCAGCTTCGTTCGCTGTTTGAAGTTTGTAGGTATCGGTAATATATTTATTAATATTTCTTACTTCAGGCGAATCATTGCCAGCGCAGTAAGTTCTAAAGGTTTTAAAACCACTTTTATTATTAGATATGACAATATCAATCAAGTTGCCCAAGATTGATTTGTGTTTAAAAATATAATAAGGGTTATATTCTTCGTTTTCGGCAATAATGTAGGCGCGTTGAATACTTTTTAGGTTCAAGACTTCAGTAAAATTACTACTAAAATCAATGATTATAAAATCATCAGCTTGTCGTGCTATTTCGCATTGTATTTTGGTTCGTATTTCATCGGCCACGACATCTCCTAAGCCAGAGATAAAACCGAGTTTAATTTTGTAGTTCATATGTTTTAGTTTTGAATGAATCCACCAGCCTGTAATTCCCAGAGATCTTTGTATAGACCGCTATTTTTATTGGCCAGTTCTTCGTGAGTGCCATCTTCAATTATCTTACCAGCATTCATTGCTATGATTCTATCCATTTTTCGAATGGTTGAGAGACGGTGTGCAATGACTATGGTGGTGCAATTTTTCATGACGTTATCCAGTGCTTCTTGAATTAATTTTTCTGAATGTGAATCCAAACTCGAAGTGGCTTCGTCCAAAATGAGAATCGGTGCTTTCTTTAAAATTGCTCTCGCAATAGCCACACGTTGGCGTTCACCGCCAGAAAGTTTGATTCCACGTTCTCCAACAAAAGTATCGTATTTATTTGGCAAATCATCAATGAACTCTGAACAATGTGCTAGTCTGGCGGCTTCGATAACTTCCGCGTCGGTCGCGTCAAGTCGCCCATAGCGAATATTTTCCATCAAAGTTCGATGAAATAAAACCGGATCTTGTGGTACTAAACTAATATTTAATCTTAGACTGTCCTGAGTAATCTTTTGAATATTTTGTCCATCTATGGTGATAGACCCGCTAGTAAGATCGTAGAATCTCATTAGTAGCCTAACAAAAGTGGTTTTTCCGGCACCGGATGGTCCAATAATCGCCACTTTTTGTCCCGCTTTGATCTTTAGGTTTAAGTCTTGTATTACCTCGCGAGTTTGATTGAAAGCAAAAGAGACTTTATTAAACTCTATTTCGGCGTTTTGTACCTTCAATTCGGGTGCATTTATTGCATCTTTTATTTCGTAAGGTGTTAGTAAGATTGCAACCATCTCCTCTGCGTCAGCAAAACTCTCGTAAAGTTTTCTGATGTTTTTGTTTAAACCCCAGAGCTGGTTAGCAATATTGATTATATAAGTCTGAGCCAAGACAAAAGTACCGATAGTGGCTAAACCTCGCTCCCAGTATTTTATTGTGTAATAGAATATTACAAACTCAATTAAAACAATGAGTATTGCTTGAACAGCATCAACTACATCATTTAACATCCAGGAAAATCTGGTTTTCTTTGTTTGATCATCGGTGACTTCTTTGAACTTTTTGGATTCATAGTTGTAGCCAGTAAACAAAGAAATGGCGTTATTGTTAGTGATGGAATCAGCTAGATATGCAGTGGTTAGTGAGTCGGCTTCGGCAAGACGTTTTCTGTATTTCATATTCCACTTAGAGTAAACAATATTGAATACAATAAAGGTGGCGACCCAAATTAACAGTGCGATGGAGATTATTGGTGCAATAAATAAGGTTACAATAAATGAACCTATAATGGTTATGATTAGTGGTTGAATATTAAAGGCGGTACTATCTACTATAGCTTCAAAAGCACGACTAAATCTATTTACTTTTTGAACCAAGGAGCCTGAAAAATTATTGGCAAAGAAGGTGTAGGAGTGATTTAGTAAATAATTATAAGCATTTTGTTTAAGCTGTCCCATGGTGGCTGCTTCACACTTAATTATTGAATACATTCCACAACGCCAAAAAGCCCAATTTAGAATTTTTAAGCCTAGAACGATAATAACTATTTTAATAAGAATAGGCGCGATTAAACTTTTATCGCCAGTAGTGCCAAGAGTGTCAAAAAAATTTTTATAAAAAATAGGCACTATGACGTTAATAGATGTCCCAATAAATAGAAAAAAGTACGTCGCAAAGAAGTATTTTTTGAACGGTTTGATCCCAAGCCAAAACTGGTGGATTATTTGACTAACTTTTATATTTCCAGATTCTTTTTTAGCCATATTTTATTTGATTATTTAGTTTATTTGTCCTAAAAAACCGAATGTCGCATTATACTACAAAAATACCAAAAAGACCAGGTGTTGGTTATAGGGTGAATTTATTATATTTTATTTTGCAATACGTTACTTTCTTTTTATCTCCAACCAGTCTGGTACCGGAACGAAAGTAATTTCTTCCCAAGAGCATATTTCTTCCTCTGTTATATTGTAGTATTTTTGATATGCGGTTTCCACACTTCCGTGAAGTGCTAAATTCCAGTCCAGGTTAAGATCGTTTGTAATCTTTTTTATTTCCTCCTCTGTTTCTGATTCAATTTCTACAAAAGTTGGAATCCAAGGCCAAGTATCTATTGTAATCTCATTTTTCCCCAACAGCCACTTCTCTCTTTTGGTCTCTTGGTAGGCTTTACTGTCAAAACCACAGGCCATTAAAAAATCACACGCTGATTCAAAACTATCTACTTTCAGACTAATTTCTTTTGTGCCATGAAGTGTGCGATCGACTAATCTCTTGTAGCTCATCGTCACCAAACCATCACCTTCGTCACGAACTCTTATCCAAGCTCCGATTTTTTCCAGGCGTTTGTCACTATAATCAAAATTTTTACGCTTCATTTGCCTCTCCGGATAAGCTAAAATAGCACCAAGATTTCTTAGTTTATTTCTAATATCATCTACATCAATATCTAAAAATTTGGCTTCGATTTCGGTTTGCATTTCAATTATATTATAAGGCATTAGTCTTTTTGAGATTCCTGGATTCTTGCCCGACCCCAGGCGGGGCTTTGCCAGGTCGCAAAGACGGAAAAAATGTTTGATACCTAAGATAATAAATAACCTCCTTTAGAGAGATTATTTATAGTAATTATTCTGTTGTCGCACTAAAACATTTCTCTCCTTCAGGAACACTTTTCTCATCACAATATGTGTAAGAACAATTTTTCTCAGCCTCAGTACAAGATAACTCTTCAGTACAACCATTTTTTTCAGCTGACTCCTCACATTGGGAAATACTCATTGCTTGTTTGCTAATTTGCTTGTAGTAAGAGATTTCGGTGGTGGTTGAGAGAATACCTTCAGGGGTCGTAGTCGCAACTTGTTCTTCTCGGGCAAAACAGGCTTGTGTGTCAGTCTGAGGATCACAAGAAGTTTCAGCAATAATCTGGTAGTCCTTTAAGATGACTATTTTATAAAAGGTTACGCCAATTGAAATAAGTATTAAAATAAAAAAAACAATATAAAACCAACGATTCAATATTTTGTGTTTTGATGTCGCTGGAGGAGTTTGTTGTGTTTGTTTCATGGCTAGAGTATAGCAAAAATATTATAAATTGAAAATTATGAAATCTTTTTTACGCCGATAGCGTAAATTCCGTGAATTTTAATTCCTTCTTCGTAGTCTTGTAAACTGTTGTAACTGGTAATACCACCTTCAACATCAAGACCACTAGATAAAACATTTTTAGTTCCTTCGGATTCTAACATGTTTCGAACATTTGGGTATTTGGAAACATAAAGTATCTCACAAGTCATAATCTCTCCTGTAATTTTATTGGTAAATGTTATTGTATCGCCAAGAATCATATTTTCATAAGCAACATCATTTTCTTTTACCTTGGTGCGTCCCTCAACCTTTTTGGTACCATTTTTTATAGCATTAAATGGTCGATCATTTATATTAAGTGAATAATTCATATATTTAATTTAGCTATTATGTAGTCTGCTGTTTATTCTGGTGTGAGATTGTTATTGTCAATTATTTCCCCAAATGATGTCTAAAGTTTTTAATTAAAGAAATCGCGTTCTGTAAATTTATTGGAATAGACTGTTCTAAAGGCATCCAGTCAATCATTGCTCGGACGTGATCAATTTCCAATTTAGCAGTGTTGGAAAGTTTGCAGCCAATATTTTGGTTATGGTTGATTTGCCGGAATTACATGAGCCATTTATAAAGATAATCATGTTGTATATAATACCGCATACAAAAAAGCAGGTAAACCCCGCTTTTTTAGTGTTCATATTTTTAATCAATTTTATATTCCGAATTGTCATCCTCGCGCGACCAAATTTTCTTCATGGTATTCCATGTTAGAAAATGGAAGTACTCTTGTTGGCAAGCGCGGGGATCAATGATTTTTGTATTATGACTTATTCTGAGTCCTGGATTCCCGATCAGGTCGGGAATGACATTGGAAAGAAAAGTTTGTTTATAGCCCTTCTTTTTTAAGCTCCTCAATAGCCTGTTTGGCTGTTCTTGATAGCCGATTTGGCATCTTAATCTTAACAGTGATCAAAATATCACCTCTTTGCTTGAGGATAGGCACACCTTTGCCTTTTAGACGCAATATTTCGCCATTATTGACCCCTTCCGGCACTTTTACGGCTATTTCCCCGTCTAGAGTTTGAACCGGTATTTCTGCCCCTAATAGAGCGTCGGAAAGCTTCACTTCTAGGGTCATAAGTAGGTTTGATCCTTCACGAGTAAAGATAGGATGTTTTTTTACATGGATGCGAATGTATAGATCACCAGATTTGCCTCCCTGAATAGCTTCGCCAGCTCCAGTTAGTCTCAAGGATTCACCGTGATTGATTCCGGCCGGAACTTTTATTTCCAATTCTGAAGTTTCTTTGGCTACACCGGCACCACGACATTTTGAACATTTTTCTTTAGGAATTTTTCCAGTACCACTACAGTTACCGCAAATAGATTCGGAGGCAAAAGTCCCAAAGATAGATCGTTTAGTCGTGGTGATTCTTCCTTTGCCATTACAATCAGGACACTTAATAACCTCATTAGGATTTTTCGCCCCAGAGCCATGACAATCAGAACAAGTAATAGTTCGGTGCAATCTAATAGTTTTATTTACGCCGAAAATAGATTCGGCAAAAGTTATTTCTACATCCACTGAAATATCACTACCGCGTCTTTCCTGAGAACGACGGCCACCATTTCCTCCGAAGAAGTCACCAAAGATATCATTGATATCAAATTCAAAGCCTTGCCCGTTTCCTTGACTAAATCCAGAAAAATCAAAACCTTCACCGAAAGGGTTGCCACCTGCCTGTCCACCGCCCATGTTGGAATAGTTGCTACCATAGGCGTCATATTGTTTGCGTTTGGTTTCGTCGGACAAGACAGAATAAGCTTCGCTGAATTCCTTGAATTTTTTGTCGTCACCACCGGTTTTATCGGGGTGATATTGATGCGCCAATTTACGGAAGGCTTTCTTTATGTCTTCTTGAGAGGCGTTTTTGTCGACACCGAGTAATTTGTAATAATCTTTGTTATTCATTTGTTTAAAATTTAATATTTTTTATCGAGGAGAAATAATAAGTCCTTATGTCATTCCTGCGAAGGTAGGAATCCAGTCTTCTGTGTAATAGGACTTTTCTGATTCTTGAGTCCCTGCCCGCGCGAGGATGACAAGAAAAAATTTACTAACTCTCCTCGATAAAAAATCGAGGATCTATTTATTTGACAAAATAGATAAAGTCTTATAATGTATATTTGAACTAGTGTTCCTAACTTTCAATTTTCGAAAGGGTCAAAACATGTCGGACAAACCGTATAAAGAAGATTTTTCGGCGGAAGCGATACTGCAGAGGGAAAAGCTTCATGAACGCCATTTTAAGCGCCACGAAATTTCGGGATGGAAAAAGATTTTGGTGTTGGTCATTGCCACCCTTATCAGTATCGGACTTTTTTTAGCAGTATACAGCATGACTTTGCCGAAATGATCATCCACTACCTTGCCCACCTTGCCGGCGATCGCTACTTGCGACCGCCGGCCTTTTTAATTACTTCTTTTCCTTAAACTCTGCATCACGAACATTGTCTCCGGCTTCCCCACCACCTTGTTCTGGATTTGTTCCGGCTTCAGGTTGAGTACCAGCTTTTGATTCATCATGTTTACTCATCGCTTCGCCAATTTTTTGCATCGCCAATGAAAGAGCTTCGGTCGCAGTTTTGATGACGGTCATATCTGGACCATCTTTAACTTTGCGGACTTCGGCAATCTTGGCTTCAACGTCAGCCTTTACTTCAGCTGGAACTTTGTCACCATTATCACGCAAAGATTTTTCAGCGGTGTAAGCCATGTGTTCAGCCGTGTTGCGAACTTCTACTTCTTCCTTCTTTTTTGCATCATCAGCCGCGTTAGCATCGGCGTCGCGTTTCATTTTTTCAATATCTTCTTTTGATAGACCGGAACTACCTTCGATACGAATTGACTGTTCCTTACCAGTGGTTTTATCTTTTGCTTTGACACTCAAGATACCGTTACTATCAACATCGAAAGTAACTTCCACTTGTGGCATACCTCGAGGCGCAGTAGGAATACCATCTAGAATAAAGCGACCAAGAGAGCGGTTGTCATGAGCGAGAGAGCGTTCTCCTTGAACGATGTGAATTTCTACTGAGGTCTGATTGTCAGCGGCGGTTGAGAAAACTTGTGATTTCGTTGTTGGTATAGTTGTATTTTTGTCGATTAATTTTGTCGCTACGCCACCCATGGTTTCAATACCAAGAGAAAGTGGAATAACATCGAGCAAGAGAACATCTCGAACTTCACCGGCCAAGATACCTCCTTGAATAGCGGCACCGATAGCCACGACTTCGTCGGGATTTACACCCATGTGCAATTCTTTACCGAAGAATTTCTTAACAGCTTCTTGAATAGCGGGCATACGAGTCTGGCCACCCACCATAATGATTTCGTTAATGTCACCAACTTTAAATGGTGAAGCTTCCATCGCACGCTTGGTAATTTCCATTGAGCGGTCGATGAATTCCTGAGTCAACTCAACCAATTTGGCACGTGTTAGTGTTAGAGCGAAGTGGATTGGGCCGTTAGCACCGGAAGAGATGAAAGGAATATTAATTTCTGATTGAACAGCAGTTGAAAGTTCAATCTTTGCTTTTTCGGCAGCTTCATCTAAACGCTGGAGTGCCAAAGTATCCTTTCGAAGATCAATACCTTGATCTTTTTTAAATTCATCAGCTAAATAGTTGAGAATTTTTTGGTCAATGTCTTTACCACCAAGGTGAGCATCGCCGTCTGTTGATTTAACTTCGATAACATCGTCACCAACTTCCAAAATAGAAATATCAAAAGTACCTCCACCAAAGTCGTAGACGGCAATCTTTTCATTTTTCTTTTTGTTGAAACCGTACGCAAGAGCAGCGGCAGTTGGTTCGTTAATAATACGTTTTACATCGAGTCCAGCGATTTTACCCGCGTCTTTAGTAGCCTGACGTTGTGAGTCGTTGAAATAAGCTGGAACAGTAATAACGGCTTCAGTAATCTTTTCACCCAAGCGAGCTTCAGCGTCTGCTTTTAATTTTGACAAAATCATCGCAGAAACTTCTTCTGGGCGATAATTCTTGTCCTGCATTTTCACTTCTACACCACCAGTTGGGCCTTTTATAACTTCAAAAGGTACGGTTGCTTTATCTTTCTGAATTGGAGCCTCATCGAATTCATGACCGATAAAACGTTTGATACCAAAGATAGTATTCTTTGGATTAGTAACAGCTTGACGACGAGCCAAGAGACCAACTAAACGCTCACCTGTTTTTGAGGTGGCGACGATAGACGGAGTAGTGCGAGCACCCTCACTGTTTTCAAGAATACGCGGTTCACCACCTTCAATAACAGAGACAGCACAGTTTGTGGTACCTAAATCTATACCAATAATTTTAGACATAATATGTTTTGTATAAGGTTAAATCCACGAAAAATAAATAGTAATTTTATCTCGTGGCAAGTAATAAAAGAGCTAATATTTTTTTGTATTGTCATTCCCTGTGTAGACTGGGAACTATTCTTATCTGTCATCCTAGCGAACGCGGGGATCCAGGAATCTTAATTTTGTCTTAATACAAAAAGACTGGATTCCCGCCTACGCGGGAATGACAATACAGGAGAAATCTATATACGAGCTGGAGCTCTCGTAAGTTGTTTAGTTAAAAATGAAAAGTCTTTAAAAGTTTTGAAACAGTATTCAGAACAGACAGATTTCTTTGGGGTAATAGTCTGGGCTTCATAGTAGGCCGGCAAAGCCAAAACTTCGTTGGTCAAGGTTTCACCTTGACCAGCTTCAAGAGGTTTAATGGAGACCAATCTAGCCTTTAATTTGCCATTTTCTTCAGAAACCAAGAATATACCCAAAACCAGCTTGCCGTTCGGCAAACGTATTTCCTTAGGGATTATTTGGCTGCGGGTTTGTAAGGCTAACATACTTCAATTATATCAAATCTACGCAGGAGTCAAGAGTTAAAACATAACCATACCCACTGTATTTTAGTCTCGCTGTTTCATTATTTTAGACAATCGATTTTGAAAAATGATTCCAGTTATATACATAATAAACAAGGCTGGAATAGAAATTATTAGCACAAGTCCCAAGGGTAATGATGCATCACTCTCAACCGAGTAAATATAGTAAGAACATGGATTACTACCACTCATAAAATTATGACAAATACCATTATAGGAAATAGTATTTAAAAATATAATACTCAACACAGATATTGAAAAAAATAATATAGACATTTTACCCAATATTGTTCTGAGATTTATTACATTTGATGTATACGATCTCGTCTTGATGTATTTTATTGCTTTATTGACATATAAGAAAAAGCCAGTGGTGTAAGCAAGTAATAAACAAAAAACAATCAACAAGCCTAGGTCGTTATTGTCTTTGTAGAATTCAGTAACAAAACAAAAAATAGAAATTATTATAAGAATATAAGAAATGTTTTTTGTGATTTTAGAAAAATCCTTCTTTGTTATTTCAATGTTGTTGATCATATAAGAAATTTAATTATATCGTTAGGTTTTATTCTTTAAACTCCCCGACATTTACTCTCGCTGGCACCAAAACAGACCCTTTGTAGAGATAACCTTTTTTTACTACTGCAATGATTTTATGATCATCTTCTTTTTTATTAACCGGGACATGAGCGACCGCTTCGTGTTTGGTAAGGTCAAAAGGTTGATTGAGAGGGTTGATTTCAGTCACGCCATGGTTTTCTAGGATAGAGCGGAGTTGTTGAGCAATATATTCTACTCCAACACGCCAATTGGCTGGTACCTGCTCCCAAGACTCCTTGTTCCCCATTGCCATATCAAAACTTTCCATCACGGGTAAAACTTCTTCGACTAAATTCTTGTTGGCGTAGGCAATCATTTGTGAGCGATCATCCTCGGTTTGTTTTTTGAAGTTCGCATAGTCCGCGCGGGCACGTTGCCAGCCATTGAGATATTCAATACGTTCTGCCTCAATAGTTTTAATCTTGGCTTTGAGTTTCTTGATAATATCCATTGGATCTTTTTGCATGTCAGAATCACCTTCGGTTTCGAAGGTAACGTCGTCAGTTTCGGTGATTTCCTCGGCAGTTTTTTCTTCTAATTCTGTATCTTGTGGTTTTTTATTTTCGTCTTGCATGGGGCTATTATAGCAAATTTTTTATAAAATCAAGAGCATTCTAATTACAAATGATTACATATTATGATTCGTCATTGCGAGCAATAGCGAAGTAATCTAGACCCTTGCATTGTTTTAAGAAATTAATCTCAAGTCTAGATTGCTTCGCTATTGCTCGCAATGACAGAGAAAAACGGAAGAAAACAAAAAATCTCCTTTCGGAGAGTTTTTGTTTGTATATCTTTAGCGTTTAGACCACTGAGCTGATTTACGAGCTTTCTTGAGACCGAATTTACGGCGCTCTTTTGCACGTGGATCACGTTTAAGGAATCCAGCTTTCTTAAGAGGTTTACGTAATTCAATATCAGTTTTCAATAGAGCACGAGAGATAGCGTGACGAACAGCTTCAGCTTGTCCACTGATACCACCTCCAGTAACCTTGGCAGTAACAGTAAATTTGTCGGCGGTTGCATGTTTAGTTAGAGCCTCCATCGCAGTAACGCGAAGTTCATGGGTCTTGAAGTAATCGTTAACAGACTGACCATTAACGGTCAAACCGTTAGTAGAAGACTTGGTTAAACGAGCGCGAGCAATAGCAGTCTTACGACGTCCAACACCTTCAAAATATTTTTCAATAGTTTTTTCCATATTATTCGGTGATAGTTAAATTCTTCATAATTTGAGCGCGAAGACGATTACTTGGAACCATTCCGTAGATAGCGTTCTCTAAAACTGCGGCAAAACCCTTACGAGCAGCTAAACGTTCCAAAGACTCATTTTTCAAACCTGATGGCCAACCAGAAAAAGTTTTATAATTCTTTTGAACTTTCTTTTTTTCTGCTACGGCAATCTTTGAGGCATTG
Organism: uncultured Candidatus Saccharibacteria bacterium; assembly: GCA_964583845.1. Taxonomy (GTDB): domain Bacteria; phylum Patescibacteriota; class Minisyncoccia; order Phycocordibacterales; family GWA1-40-21; genus JBAWVR01. The sequence goes on along the minus strand of CAZOXG010000006.1, from coordinate 8,964 downwards.
ACGATTTTAACTTCAACATCTGGATAAGTATTGCGAGCGTAATCAGTATTGTTCTTGCCAGTAAGATAAATAGCGGCCTGAGTAGCAATACGTCCCAAACGTTTTCCAGCGGCGTCAATTGTGTATGTTTTCTTCATAAATTTTATTTTACTAGATCAATCTGAGCCATACTAGCAGCGTCGCTTTTACGAACAGCTAATTTGGTAATTCTGGTATAACCGCCATTACGCTTTGCAAATTCTGGGGCAATCTTGACAATCAAGATGTCTGCGCACTTGTCACCGACTTTTGAGACAAGTAAACGACGAGCAGCCAGGTTACCTACTTTGGCTTTGGTGATCATTTTTTCAATCATCGGGCGCAAAGATTTGGCTTTGGCTTCGGTGGTTTGAATCTTTCCTTTTTCAATGAAAGATACGGCCAAAGAACGCAACAAAGCGCGTCTTTGATCAGTTGGTCGGCCGAATTTTCTTATAGAATCGTGGTGATGCATAAATTTTTTAAATAATGACTAGATTTACTTTAGAATAATATCGTGTTTGGCAAGTAAATCTTTGATTTCCTGAATTCCCTTTGCGCCGAGGCCTTCAAGTTCGGCCAAATCTTTCTCCTTCTTTCTGGCCAAACCTCCGACGGTACGGATGTTTGCAGTAGTTAAGGCGTTGATTGTACGCTGAGACAAGTCTAGGGTTTCCATTCTTGTCTTCAGGAATTCAGTGTCAATTTCTTTTCTCTCCTCTAATGGAGAAGTGGTGTCTTCAATTAAGGCAGGAGCTTCTTCTATAACTTCTTCTTCAACGAAGCCAACGATAGCCTTAAGTTGTTTGATTAATATATCAATAGAGTTCTTTAGTGCCTCGCGTGGGGTTAGTGTTCCATCAGTTTCCACAAAAACGCGAAGTTTATTAAAGTCTGTGCGGTTACCTACACGCATGTTTTCTACTTCATAGTTTACACGGCGGATTGGTGTAAAGATTGCATCTAGAGCAATTACACCAATATCAACTCTGTCTTTCTGAATGGTCTCTTTTGAAATATATCCTAAACCAGACTCAACGGTTAATTCAATATCCAATTCAGTATTCTTGTCTGTAACTGTACAGATATGTGCTTCAGGATTCAAAATTTCTAATTGACCTGGAACAGTAATATCGGCAGCAGTAATATCTTTGATACCTTTGATTTTGATTTCAGCTTTCATCGGCTCAGATGTAAGCATCTTGATACGAACACGTTTCAAGTTCAAAATGATAGTAATGACATCTTCTTTGATGCCAGCAATGGTTGAAAACTCATGATCTACCCCATTGATTTTTATCGAGGTAATAGCAGCACCCGGAAGAGATGAAAGAATGATGCGGCGTAGAGAATTACCCAAGGTGTGTCCATAACCCGGGTAAAGACCGTCGATTTCGTAAGTTCCAGCAAAACCTTCTTCGTGAATGACTTTTGGCTGGGAAGGTAACAAAACTGCGTTCTGATCAAACATAGTTTATTTTATTTTAAAATTAATAATAAAGCGTAAAAATAACGAGCTTTATCTGTTATAGTACTGGAAGATAGCTGGAATATTGAATGCAACTTCGGTTGGGGCAATCTTTGGCATACCCTGAATAATAAAGGTTTTCTTTGCAGGGTCATAATTTAACCAAGATGGAAAATTATATGATTTCAATTTTTCCTCTAAAGTAGCAAAGATTGGGCGTTGCAATGAACCTTCTTTGATAGTGATCTTATCACCAATGGAAACTTGAAATGAAGGGATGGTAACACGTTGACCGTTCACACGAATATGTCCATGAGAAACAACCTGACGTGAAAACTGACGTGAATTTGTTAAACCTAGGCGGTAAACAACATTGTCTAGACGGCGCTCCAATAATTCCATCAATTTTTCTGATGTATTTGGAACTTTCTTTTCAGAAATGGTTTTGATGTAGGTAGCAAACTGACGCTCACGAAGACCATAGGTCATCTTAGCTTTCTGTTTTTCTAACAACTGTAAACCGAAGTCGGTCTTTGGACGACTGTTTTTACGCATAACTGGCTTGCGACGTGCAGCGCGGAGAGCGTATTTCTGGGTCTGAGTTTTATCAAAAACTTGTGGCCCTAATTTTCTTGCGATTTTATACTTTGATTTAATCATATCTTATATAGTTTAGAATTATACTCGGCGTGGTTTTGGTGGTTTTGGACCATTATGAGGGACTGGAGTAATGTCTTTGATGGATGTAATATTGATTCCCTTTGAAATAAAGCTACGGACAGCTGATTCACGGCCGGATCCAACACCTTTGATGATCACAGCGATTTCTTTGATTCCAAGTTCAACGGCTTTGGTTCCGAGAACCTCTCCGATTTTAGCAGCTGCAAAAGGAGTACCTTTTTTAGCACCCTTGAAACCTAAAGCACCGGATGATGAAAATGCCAAGGCGTTACCCTTAGTATCAGTCAAAGTGACTTTAGTGTTGTTATAAGTTGATTGGACACACAAAATACCAGCTTCAACTCTTTTCTTTGAAACTTTAGTAGCTTGTTCGGTGACAGCTGGAGCAGTAGTTACTTTTTCCGCTACACCGTCTTTTTTTGCAATTTTTACTTTTCCCATAATTATTATTTTTTATACCTGTTGTTCGTTATTAATAATTAGATTATTTTTTATCAGCAGCTTTACGACCGGTACCCATAGTCTTACGAGTGTTACCTCGAAGAGTTCTACAGTTGGTCTTGGTTCTTTGTCCACGGCAAGGAAGTTTCTTTGCGTGTCTTGAACCGCGGAAGCTCTTGATATCTTTTAGTCTTTTAATGTTTGCTCCGATTTCGCGTTTGAGATCACCTTCAATTTTGGTAGCCTCAACAATCTTACGAATTCTGGCTTCTTCATCAGAAGTTAATTCAGTAGCGAACTTAGTAGCATCAACTTTCGCTTCTTTTAGAATCTGCATTGCCTTTTGGCGGCCGATTCCGAAAAGAATAGTCAAGCCGATCATGATTCTTTTATTGTCTGGAATTGTTATACCTGAAATACGCATGTTTTTATGTTGTCTTTTAATGAGGTTGGATTATAACACTAGTGTTATAATAAGTAAATATTAACCTTGACGTTGTTTATGACGAAGGTTAGCAGTACAGATGACGTTCACGCGACCTTTACGACGAACGGTCTTGCACTTAGCACAAAGCTTTTTGACAGATGATCTTACTTTCATAATAAAATTAAGCTATTAAACGCGTTTAATGATTTTGCCTTTGCCACCGTATTTGTCTAATTCGACAAGAACACGATCGCCAATGAGAACTCTGATTCGATTAAGTCTCATTTTCCCGGACAAGTAGGTTAGAAGTGTAGTCTCTCCCGATTCATTATCTAGATGAACGCGGAACATTGTATTAGGAAGCGCTTCCTCTACAATACCACCAACGACTTCTTTATCCTTTATCTGCTTTTGATTATCCATTTTTAAACAGTGGTTAATATACTATCAAAAATCCTAATATAGTCAAGACTATATATGAGGATAACTTATAATGCTAGCTAGTTAGTAATTATCTTCACCTTAATATTCGATTGATTGTCAGGTAAAACAGATTTCCAAAAAGGACTAATTTTAGCTTGGATTTTACTAATACCACTATTTGGAGTTAGTTTTGATTCGATGCTGTTTTTATTAAGACCAACTACCTCTTTAGCTATGACCTTTGGATCGATTATCCAGATAATATCGGCTTGCCCGGTCAGTTTGGCTGTGATTGTTGTTGCATTGTAAGCTTTAATTGATCCGAGTTTGTTTGAGTCAATCACTAGCTTGAGTGTATCAGGAGACCATATCAAATCCACGGGACCACCATTGTAATTTGATTCTTTGGACTGAGCCAAGTACTTGGCAATTTTTTGGGAATTAAATATCAAACCATAATAAGTTGCATGAATTGAGATATTTGCGGTTGTTGGAGTTGATGAAGAGATTGTGCTGGAAGAAAATTCCCAGTAGTTGGTATTGTTAAACAAAACTTGATTATCTAGTTTATCTTTTGAAACTTCCGCTAGAATAGTTTCCTTAAGAGAGTTTTGTAGTTCATTCTCAGTTACTTTTTTTACCTCAGGACTAATTTTTTTAGAAAGTCCACTATATCCTCCGATTATATCGGATTTAATATTGGCATAAACTGAATTGTATTTTGGCGAACCAGTAAAACCAGGGATTTTAAAAGTACTAACTGTCTCTGATGCTTTCATATTGTATGAGTCCCCAGGCATATCAGCATAAACATCAGCCTCTATACTGCCAGGCACCAATTTTCCTGATACTTTCTTTTGACCTGGAACTTCGACTGATTTTTGAATTCGATATACGAGACCATCTGGATTAGTAAAACGAGTGTTTTGAGCCAAACGTTGAATTGCGGTACTGTAATTATTGTAGATTACTATTCTCCCAGAAGCCTTTTGTTCTATCCTCTCATCCATACTAGCTTCTATTTCTTTGGACATGTTCTTTTCTATTTTGAGAACACTAAAACCGAGTTCGCCGGTGGCTGGGTTTAATTTGAAAGTTAGATTCTCGTCTAGAGTAATACTTTCTTTTTTAGGAAAAACGGAGACGGTTGCGCTAGTAAAATATGAAAAAATGGAAATAACTAAAACTATAACGGAAATTCCTGCAATACCCCATAATATATATTTTGCCGGGAAACTTCTGTAAGTCTCACTTAAATCATACTCATATTTAGTACGTTTTGGTGGTAAATTGTTTTCATAAACAGTGTAACTTACTTCTTCAACTTCAGTGTATTGAGTTGGTGAAGATTTAATCTTTTCTTCAGTAGGCTCCTTCTTAATGCTATTATAATATTTTCTACCTTGAGATAGCGGAATTTGTCGAACACTTTTTTTATTACGTATAACAATATCTTCAATATTTTTTCTGGCCATGTTATTTCAAGTTAAAAATTTTATTAAGAAATAAAGTATTTAAATGCATAAAGGAGTCAGTCTGTGTCTGCTTGGCGGTCTTGCAGTGTTTATTGAATACTTTTGAATCTAACATAACCACTTTGAAAGGTTCATTGGTAAACCCAAGCTGACTAAATGTTTCTCCTCTCAGTTTGTTGGCAAAATATATACCAAAGTCATCATTGGTTATTTTAAAGATCGTGCGCGGAATGTATGCACTACGAGCTAAGATATCAAGACTCTGGTGTAAACCTGACTTCCATTCTTGCATTGAAACATCCAAAGAGTCCTCAACTAGTTTAATATTGGTTTGATCAAGATGGTTACTATGGTAAGAGCGTAGTAAGGAAAAAGCTTCTTCAACAGAAACGTTTGAGGCCGAGGCTATTTTTCGAACAAAATTGTTTCTTCCGATTGGAAACGAAGTTTCCCCTATCAGTACACCGTCTCTTATTAAGGAAATCTCACTAATTTCACTACTGAGATCCAGAAACATATAATCTTCTTTTTCAGGATAAAGATCACTGAGAATGGAAAAAGATGCCAAGGTGAAACTATTATAAGTTGGTTTACTGTAGTTAAAATACTTACTCACCTCCTTTTCTAATGTCTGCAAAAAACTCTGTGGTGCAACTGAAATAACCATCGCTAGATCAATAGTCGGTGCGATTTTGTTGATAGGGTTTGTAACCTTGTAACCATTAAGTTTGACCTGCACTATTTTTTTCTCAAAAACTGTTCCGATACTATTTGGGTTCAATTGAGCAAATTGTTCTACGGCGATTTTATCAACGACATCTTCTTGAGTTTTAATTATTTCCTCCATTAAAGAATCGGTAATCTTGAACGGTAATTCTTTTTTGTAAAAGGCTGTTTTAGTTTGGGAAACTATCCAAGGAGAAGACAAAACAAAATGTAGGTTATTTATTTTCTTACTGCCATCATGAATAAAGTCTAGATGTTTTAAACCATCCTTTTGTAGATTTTCACAAACAGTATTTAAGACTTTAATCATCTGACGGTTTAAATTTTCAGATGATATCGCATTATCTAAAGAAATTTGTTTACGAATAGAGTAGTAGATCTCTGGTTGTTCTTTGTTGGAGAGTTTAATAATAGCACCACCAATACTACCACTACCTATTTCTAGGATAATAGAAAGTTCCTCGTTACTCTTTTTAGTGAAAGAAAACAGCGACATATGTACATATTTTAATACATCTTTGACTAACAAGCAACGGGTTGTATACAATATATTACTCACTGACATAAAAACGGAGAGAATGATTACCTACTTGATGCGAGTTTTATATTTTTATTTTCTTGTTTTAACTGATCGTAGAATTTTTTATGAGGTAACGAACGAGTTTTGAGACATTTTTGTGGCTGAGTTTTTTCTTCTGGTAGAAAATTAACAGTAGCATGTTTTCCGGTAAATTTTTCTATATCACTTATTAAATCAATAACTCTCCTCGGTTCACCAGCAATCGAAAATACTCTACCTTTGTTTACCTCAAAGTTTTTTATAATCTTTAAAAAGTTTTTAACAAAATCAGTAACGTGAATTGGAGGTAGTTCCTTCTTATTATTGCCGTAAATATTTATAAGGCGATCTTGGCACACATTAGTAATCCAAGTTTTTATTACTCTAGTGTTAACTTCATCCATACCCCAAACTGTTTCAGGACGAATTATTATGTAATCTATGCCATAGCACTGACGATATCCTTCTCCAGTCAACTCTAAAAATTCTTTTGAAACAGTGTAAGGGTTCTTTTCTTTGTGTTTAACTCGCCCACTAGAAAATAACACTACTTTTTTAATGTTATTTTGACGAGCTAACTCCATCACTTTGTAAGTTAGATCAATGTTTTCCTTGGCCAAATCCGGGTTCTTGATTACTTCACGAATGACGCAATTGGAAGCGCAATGGATTATGAGGTCAACGTCTTTAACGGCTTCAGGGGTTGGCCACTTGTCGCCACGATCAAAACCGATAACTTTATCTTTAAAATGTTTGACTAATTCCGAACCAATCAGACCCCTGTGGCCAGTAAGAAAGACTTTGTGGGTCATATTTTATTCTAAAACTGCCTTAATTCTTCTGACTCCTGCTGATACAGCTTCTTCTTTTTGAATCTTAAATTTGCCCATGGTGCCAGTATTTTCAACATGTGGTCCACCACAGATTTCTTTACTAACAAGTCCTAATTCTTGGTTTCCAATAGTATATACTTTAACAATGTCGTCGTATTTATCTGTAAACACTCCAATGGCTCCAGAGCTTTGAGCCTGACCGATAGACATCTCTTCTAAAATAACCGGGAGATTTTTTTGAATTTTATCATTTACCCACTGCTCAACTCTACTTTTTTCCTCATCGGTCATTTTGGTACCATGGGCAAAATCAAAACGCATTCTCTCCGCTGTAATATTACTTCCTTTTTGAGAGACATGAACTCCCAAAATTTCACGCAAGGCAGCGTTCAATAAGTGAGTCGCAGTATGATATTTAGTTTCAATTTCTCCAGTACCAGCTAACCCCCCTTTGAATTTTTGTTCGGCGCCAGCGCGAGATTTATCCTGATGTTCTTTCATCTTGGTATGGAACTCAATTTGGTCAACTTCAAAACCACGTTCGTTTGCAAGTTCAACTGTAAGTTCTAAAGGAAAACCGTAAGTTGAAAAAAGTTGAAAAGCTTCTTCACCGGTTATTTTTTTATCAGCCCCTAGTTTATTAAATTCGCGCAAACCTTTTTCCAAAGTCGCTCGGAATTTAAAATCTTCCGCCATTAACTCCTTATTTATATCGTCTTGTTTTGCTTTAACTTCCGGATAGATATCGGCGTACATTTTGACTACTTGATCAGCCACATAAACTAAAGAATCATTTGGCATGCCAAGTTTGTCGATAAAACGAATCGCACGGCGCAAAATACGACGTAAGACATAACCTTGTTCTGTATTAGAAGGCAAAATACCCTCGGAAAGCATAAAAACAGCCGCTTTGACATGGTCAGCAATAATTCTTTTAGCTTTCAAGTCGTCATTTTTAGCTAAGTGATTGATTTTCTCTATCAAAGGCACAAACAAATCAGTATCAAAAACATTGTCTTTACCATTTAAAACAACGGTGGTGCGTTCAAGACCCATACCAGTGTCCACGTTTTTCTTGGCGAGTGGTTCATAGCGACCATCTGGAGTTTTATTGAACTCCATAAAAACATTGTTCCAAATTTCAATAATGCGACCGGATTTTACCAAGTCAGCAAATTTTCCTTCGAGTGGTCCAGCTTCTGGTTTGGTGTCATAGAAAAATTCTGAGTCGCCACCGCAAGGACCGGTAGTGCCAGCAATCCAAAAATTATCTTCTGCTCCGAGTGGAATAATTCTTACGCCAGGTTTGATAACTTCATCATCACCAGATAAATCGTGAGAAATATTATTCTTAGTTAAAATTTCTGTCCAAACAGAGATTGCTTCTTCATCTCGAGGAATACCCTCGGCCGAACTGTCTGCGGTTTTAGTGCCAAGCTCTCCTTTAAAGACGGTAAAGTAAAGTAGATTTGGATCTAGACCTAAACCCTCTTCTTTGTCAGTTAAAAATTCGTAACTCCAATTCAAAGATTCTTTTTTAAAATAGTCTCCGAGTGACCAGTTGCCAAGCATTTCGAAAAAAGTGTTGTGGCGATTATCACCAACGTCATCAATGTCCCCTGTACGAACACATTTTTGACAGTCAGCGATACGAACACCTTTGGGATGTTTAGCACCTAATAGATATGGCACTAAAGGTTGCATGCCAGCAGTAGTAAACAAAGAAGATGAATCGTTTTCAGGTAATAAAGAAGCCGACGGCAAGATAGCATGCCCTCGTTTTTCAAAGAATTTTAAATATTTAGCGCGAATTTCGGCGGATTTCATAAGTAGATAAAATATAGCATAAGATAAATAAAATAAAAACAGGCCGGCGATTGTTTCGCCGGCCTGATTGTTTAACCAATCAGCTT
>CAZOXG010000005.1:4133-35737 GCA_964583845.1 uncultured Candidatus Saccharibacteria bacterium | reverse complement strand
AACTCCTAACGAAGTGCTAGGATTAAAAGTGACAAATGTGTGTGCTTAAAACACCCTACATATAATATCCCGTTGGTTACTTAAAGATCATCGTTCCGCTATCCATTTTTAAGCTAATTATCATGTTATTCTTGTCGTTTATTAAGTAACTCGAAGCCTCGCCTAGCATTTTGGTGTACTCTTGTTCTTGCGAACCATCACAATACATTAAGGTTGAAAACATATTTGAAAAAGATATTTTATTATCAACAACCTTATAACCTCCGCCCATTGAATTACAGTCAGTCTGGGCAGAGAATGAACCATCAACGTTAAACTTTACAGTAAAGAGTCCAGATTTTTTAGGTTCTACTACTGTATCATTATTATACTGTGTTTTTACCCAAGTCCAGATTTTGGAATTTAAATTAATTTTTATTGGAGTAGTATAAATTTCTTGTTTCTGAACTATCTCACTTATTTGCATATTCGTGGAATCCAAATTAACAATAACACTTTTGTTAATAGTAGGTTTGGACACAAAACTATCAGTTATTTTTCTATCAAGAAAATTATAAACGGCACGACCATTACGCACTTCTATCTTTTTTGGAGTTATTCTATCCCCTAAAAAGATTGCATTTGTACCTTTGTAAAAACCCTCAATATTAATAGACAAAGCAGCAAAATAAAAAGTACCACTTCCACCCATATTTTGAGCTAAAATCACCGCGGCATCGAGAACCCCGTCATTGTTAAAATCTCCATAAATGGGATTACCAAAGATTGAAACTCTATCTACACTAGCCGAACCAGGAGCCAGCTGTTTTTCAACCTGACCACCCTCTAACGAATATTTTTGATTTTCGATTGTATATGTAGCACTCAAAGGAGTATTTACCGTACCAACAACGTTATCAACCGTAAAATCATTTGAAGTAATGATTTTTATAGTAAACAACCCCGCCACTAACAGGACTAGGGCCACTGATATTACTGGTGCAATTATTATTGTTCTTTTCATATGACTATATTAACATGTTGTGTGAATCAAAGCATTAACTTTTCCACCGTCTTTAATCAAGGTGTTATAAGTGATTATTGCGTCGGGCGTCTTTTCAATAAAAATTTCTATATTATTTTCTTTAATGACTCGTTTAGTGTTTTCATCCACTTTTAAAACTCCATCTTGACCGGTACCAATCACAATAGCTTCAGGCTTCCCCTCCAACAATTGTTTTAGCTCCCATTCTCCAACTTGGTGTGAAGTTTTGTGAATATCTTTTAGTTTTGAGTATTCACGCTCAGACACTTTTCCATCAATTATTAAAACTTGATCGTATTTTTTACCATCAATTGTAATAGAGCCAAACTCAGTGGAATTTATATATGGCATAAAATTTATTTAACATAATATATTAAATTTTAACATAAAAACGACGGACCGTTTGGTGCCGTCGTTTTCTTATTTAACCTACAACTTCATTCTTATCAGTCTTGCCATCTTTAGGGCGTAGTAATGGAAATACTTGACCTTCACGTACTGGTTTATCCAACAAGAAACTGAACAAACGCTCTGCTAATCCAAATCCAAAAGTTGGTGGCATACCGTATTCCAGAGCTTCCACAAATTCAGTGTCGTTCATTTGAGCTTCTTCATCACCAGATTCACGTAATTTGGCCTGACCCTCAAAACGCTCAGCTTGATCAATTGGGTCATTAAGCTCACTAAAGCCCTTACCCATCTCAGAACCCGCTAGAATCACCTGAAAGCGTTCTACGAGGTCTGGATTAACGCGGGAGCGCTTGGCCAAAGGTTCCATGAATACTGGAACGTTAATCAGAAAACCAGGGCCACCAATTTGTTTACGACAGTACTTCCAGAGTGTATCGATACCACGAGTAAGGTTAAAACCTTTTTTCTCATAATCCACTTTTAATTCTCGGAGTTTGATTTCGATTTCTTCTAGGTTTGTCTTGAAAATATCAACACTAGTTTTTTCTTTTATAATACCGGCAAAATCATAAACAGCCCAGTCAGCACTCAAATCCACCTCAAAACCTTTAATTTTGAATTGCAAAGTACCAAAAGTTTTTTGAGCAATGAAACGATAAAAATCTGTAACAAATTTCATTCCCTGATTATAATCAGTATAGGCCCAATAGAATTCCATATGCATATAATCCTGAAGGTGTTCAGCATCCATTCCCTCATTTCGAAAAACTTTACCAATTTCAAATACCTTTGGGAAACCCGCAATCATCAGACGTTTGAGCCAAAGTTCTGGTGAGATACGTAGAAACACATCAATGTCTAGCGCATTGTGATGTGTAATAAAAGGTTTTGCTTCAGCCCCACCAGCCACATTTTCTAATGTTGGAGTATCGACTTCCATAAAACCCTTATCAGTCAGGAACTCACGAATAGCCGACCAAAATTTTGAACGTTTTTCGATAATATCGCGAACTTCAGGATTAGTAAGAATATCCAAATAGCGTTGTCTCAAACGAAGCTCCTCATCTTGCAAACCATTCCATTTATCTGGCAATGGACGAAGACTCTTGGTCAGTATTTTCCAAGATTCAACCTGTACACTTTTCTCGCCACGTTTAGTAGCAAAAACTTTACCTGTAATTTCCACAAAATCACCGACATCAATAGACTCAACAAACAAATCAAAAGCGGCGGCATCCATTTCATCTTTTTTCATAAAACCCTGAAAAGCGGCGGTACCATCAAACAAATGAAAGAATGACAAAACTCCTTGACCACGTAAAGACATCACGCGTCCAGCGATAGTAATCTTTTCTTGAGATAAAACTAATTCGTCAAATTTAGCAATGGCATCAGTGTTACTAATATTACGAGCCGAGTCAGCTGGATATGGATTTATACCCTTCTCGCGAAGAGTTTCCATTTTCTTTATGCGACCAGCACGAATTTCATCAAATGAAGCCATAATATTTGTATAATTACATAGTGTAAGTATAAGTCAGGTTAAAACCAAAGATATAAAAACTATATAAAATTAATTTTATAAAAAACTTTTACTTCAACTCTATAATCTTGTAGGAAATTTGTCCGTTAGGAGAAGTGTAAGTAAAGGTCTCGCCTTTTTTCATTCCCAAAGCCGCCGATCCAAAAGGAGAACGGTTAGAAACTTTTCCTGTAGCCATATCTGATTCTTCGGAACCAACAATGGTAAAAGTTTTTGTTATCTTTTCTCCAACCCTCTGAACAATAATCTGTGAACCGATAGAAACTTTGTCTGTGTTGTGATTATCAGGAACGATGATGGCATTCTTAATAATGTTTTCAAGTTTAGAAATACGGTCTTCCAAATTTGCCTGAGATTCTCTAGCTTCTTGATATTCAGCATTTTCGGATAAGTCACCCAATGAACGAGCGTAATCCAAATCCTCAGCCACCTCTTTACGTTTGGTGCTTTTTAAAAATTCTAATTCTGTTTTAAATTCGTCATATTTCTTTTGTGAAAGATATTCTTGTACTGTAGCCATATATATTTTGTCTTATTAATAAAAGGTGTTGGCACCTTGTAAAACTGGCCTGTATTATAGCCTTATTTTGCTAATTTAGCAATTGCTTGACGAAGACTTTTTTTTGTTGAACCATTTAAGGTTGACTCTTAAAATATTCTGGTCGATACACTGCCATCCATTTTAAAACTTCACTCATAGCATAAACTGCCCCCACTGTACCATCTCTTGGACCCTTTTCCATCATTAGAGTAAAAGCAAACCGAGGATTTTCATATGGGAAAAAACCGACTACCCAAGAATTTACTTTAATTTTAACGTCATCGATTTCCGCTGTACCAGTTTTAGCCGCTACATGAGAATCACCGATATTTAAAGATTTTGCTGTTCCTAAGTTCGGATCAGCTACTACCATACGCATACCCTCTTTAACAACTTTAAAAGCTGATTTATCTATACCCAAATCAGCACTAACTTTAGGTTTAAAATTTTCATCAGCTTTGATTATAGTTGGCTCAATAAAGGTTCCCTCACGGGCAATCATCGCCGTTGAACGTAAGGCTTGAATTGGTGACACCGACCAACCATATTGTCCGATCGAAGAATGGTACGTATCCCCCAAACGCCAATCATCTCCATTAAAATTCTTTGCTTTCCATTCAGGTGTGGGAATTGTTCCAGCTGGACCACTAAAAAATGGATCTACTACTTGTTTGCCGAAACCGAACTTTGACATATATTCATCAATCTTTGCAATACCTAAACCTTTTTGATGATCTGGTTCAAAACCTCCGCCAAGACGATAGAAGTACTCATCAGAAGATACGCAAATAGCCTGACGCATGTTTACATAACCATGAGCTTTCCAATCCTTAAAAATAGATGGTTTAGACGGATCATATGGGTTTGGTAAAACTAACTGGCCAGAACTATAAATACTAGTATTGGGATCAATAACTTTTTCCTGCAAGCCAGCTAAAGACATGAAGGGTTTTACAATCGAACCAGGAGCATAAAGTCCAAAAATAGCACGATCTAGAAAAGGTTTCATCTTACTTTTTGAATAAGCGGAAATCGTAGCATTGTCTGAACCATCCGTCATTATTTGAGAAGAATATTCTGGAAAATTTACCATGGAGTATATTTCACCAGTCTTAATATCCATCATCAAAGCCGAGCCACCACCAAAACTAACTCGGTTAGTAATCTCAGCCATAACATCGTAAAATTTTGCCTGCAATCCGGCATCAATCGAAAGACTTAGATTCTGACCATTTTTGGCGGGCCTCACAGTACTCTCTGTTTGAATCTTTCCTAGGGCGTTCACTTCGATTATTTTTTCACCTTTATCCCCCGCCAGAGTGTTATTATAATATTTTTCAACACCATCTTTTCCCTCCAATTCATCTGAGAAATAAAAACCAAACTTGTCTTTCATTGGATATTTTACATATCCTAATAAGCTAGATATCCCGGTCAGTCCCAAATAACTACGTTTTGTAAATTCAGGACTATCGTTATCAACTACGTTCCAAGCCAATTGTTTACCAGTACGATCACTAATAACACCTCGTTCAGCAAAAATAAAACTATTTCTCAAATAATTCTGAGCACTGCGTTCGGCATAATCAGTTCCTTCTACTACCTGGAAAAAACCAACTCGCAACCAGAAAGTTAAAAGTACCAAACTAAAAAATATGCCTAGTGTCCAAAGACTACCTGGACTAATTGGTTTTTCTATGCGACCCTCAAACTGATCTACGTCCATTTTACTTAGATTACTAGAATCCAAGAGTATTTCATCCGGATCTATGTCGCAATTATACTTGCGCGCCGATTTACGACGCCATTTAATAAAAATTCTTCTTAGCATTTAGTTTCTAGCGTAATATTTAATTTTAGTCTTAAAGAATTCTACTAAGCATAAGGATATTGTCGCATATATAATAAATTGGTGAGCAGAAAAATACCAAAAGGAATCATTAATACCATAATAAATATCTATTAGGACCCCAAAAAAGATACCCTCCAAGTAGAAATCAAAAATAAAATACATAACGATAATTATCGGCACCGATAACCACCAAGGAAAAAGACAGATTGCGCAAAATATTAAGAGATCAATTAAAGAACGTTTCATTATTTTTAATTAATTTTAGCGTTCTTCAAAATCTCAACGAACTTTAATTCAGACAAATTAAAAGGGGTTTTGAAATATATATCCTGGAATGTGTTGTTATCACCAGAGATAATTTTTTCTACTACACCAAAAACATTAGAAGTGATTGAGGGAATAACAATAGAATCACCTTCTTTAATTTCTGTTTCTTTAGGAAGTTTTACCCTAAAATTACCACCACCCAAACCGAGGGCTTCTCCCTGAATCGAATTTGGACCGATCAACACAGCCAAGTTTTTACCAGGAGTTGAGTACAATTCAACTTTGGAAGTTTCAGCATAGACTTCTGTCACGTCGCCAACAACTACTGATTCTATTGAAACCAAATCGCCAACTGACACATTAAAATTACTGCCAGCATCGATAATTAAAATATCATATGGTGATCGTCCTGGTTTGATCAAAACTGAAGCCATGATCGAATGGGTATTTTTATCACTCTTACGGCCTAACAAATCATGCAATTGATCATTTTCATTTCGCAAAAAATTATTTACGAGTATGTAATATTCGGATTTGCTGTTTTCTTCTGACAAACGTCTATTTTCTTCTACCAAATTTCTCTTTGATGACAACAGACTCCGGCTCGATGATAAACTATCAAGAAGAGTGCGCTCTATTTTCCAAATCGGTCTTGCTAAAAACATCATTACTCCACGAGTAGTCGGTATAGAAAACAAAAGCCCAACAATGATAAATACAATAACAAGCCAACGCCAATAATGATGGCGTTTTCGATTAGAAAAAGAATAATTATTTTTTGAGAGGTAATTCATCTTCGTTTTGAATTAAGACCTCTTCAAATTCAGCCAAATTCTCTAGGATAATACCAGTTCCGCGAGCAATAGCAGTTAGAGGATCCGCGGCAATGAATACTGGTAATTTAAATGTTTCGTGAAGAAGGACGTCTAATCCTTTAATCAAAGCACCACCACCAACCAAATGCATTCCCTTCATCATAATATCAGCCACAACTTCTGGTGGGGTAGTTTCCAGAACTTCTTTAACAGCCTCAACCAATGAATCAATCGAAGCCGACATAGCTTCTCTAATATCAGCATCTGTAATAATAACTTCTCTTGGCAAACCAGTAACTAAATCCCTACCCTTTATTGAAGCCTCTGTAGGTTGTTGTGGAATAACTGAACCAATAGCAATTTTAATTTGTTCAGCTGTCTTTTCACCGATCAAAATTTTAAACTCACTACGAATATAAGTAATGATGTCGTTATTGAGTTTTACACCAGCTACGCGCAGATTTTTTGAACGGATAATACCGCCTAGTGAAATAACGGCAATATCAGTTGTGCCCCCGCCAATATCAATCACCATCGAGGCATTGGCGCCATTAACAGGCAACTTAATACCGATTGCCCCAGCCATAGGTTCTTCAACAATATATACCTCGCGTGCACCAGCGTTTCTGATGGCATCACGAACAGCACGTATCTCAACATTAGTAACTCCAGAAGGAACCCCTACAACAACTCTTGGTCCCAACATTTTTGGTGAATGTTTTTCAGCTAGTCGAATTAAATGAGCAATCATTTCTTCGGTAATTTCAAAGTCGGAAATAACACCATCGACTAATGGACAAATCGCGGTGATATGACCGGGAGTACGTCCTAACATTTCTTTAGCAGCTGATCCAACCGCCACTACACGACCAGTTTTTTGATTAACAGCCACAACCGAAGGTTCATTAACAACGATACCGTGTCCGCCAAGATACACCAAAGAGTTAGCCGTACCCAAATCAATACCAATATTATTAGATGATATTTTGTTTATAAAACTCTTTATTTTGTGTTTGGCTTTTTTATACATAAAATTATTTATTAGTCTGCAACCAATTCTTTATCCAGTTTAACAATTCAGTTTCCTTTATCATCACAGTCTCTCCGGTTGATCTAACTTTAATTTCAAACTCGCTAGTAGCTAAAAGTTTTTCACTGATAACTAAACGTAAAGGCATACCCATTAGATCAGAGTCGGCGAATTTTTCACCTGGTCTCAAATCGCGATCATCCCAAATCGTTTCGACGTTATTTGTACTTAAAGTTTTATATAGTTCTTGAGCCTTTTCCCTAACGGCTGTTTTATCACCACCAATTTCAATCACATGAACTGCAAAAGGAGCCACCGCCACTGGCCAAACTATACCTTTTTCATCTGCAAAAGTTTCCACAATTGTTCCTAAAATACGGCTTGGACCCATTCCATAGCAACCCATAAACACGTTCTTCTTCTCACCTTTTTCATCAATATAAGTCAGTTCTGCGGCGGAAGAAAATTTCTCACCCAAGGTAAAAATATTTCCTGTTTCAATCGCTTTTTCCTCATGCAAATCCTTACTCTTACAAACCGGGCAAGAACTTTCTAAATCGGCCATTATTTCTTTATTGACCGCTACATGACATTTATCACAAACATAAATCAAATCTTCGCCGGCCGGACTAACCGTCTGAAATTCGTGAGAGTACTTACTGAAAGTACCACCTGACGAATAAGTCATATATGTCTTTTCTCCCAAACCAAATCTTTCAAAAATTTTCACGTATGCTTTTGTCGCTTTTTCATAAAATAAATTATGTTCAACTAAATCACGACTAAAAGAATACATATCTTTCATCAAGAATTCACGACCGCGCATAATGCCAGACTTGGCACGAGTCTCATTGCGAAATTTTGTTTGAATCTGATATACAGCAAAAGGAAGATCTTTGTATGATCTAATATGATTCTTCATGAGAGTCGTCAGGGGCTCTTCATGAGTTGTACCCAAACCAACCTCTGTACCATTTTTTAATTTAGTTTTAAACCAAATGTCATAAGCGTTATCATCCCAACGGCCAGATTTTTCCCAAGCGGTTTTATCTTGTAAAGCGGTTAGGAACAATTCTTGTCCGCCCAGAATATTCATTTCCTCACGTATTATATTACTTACCTTATTCAAAGCTCTTAATCCTAAAGGCAACATAGCATAAACTCCCGCCATTTCCTTATTAATAAAACCAGCTCTAATAAGTAATTGAGCATTCTTGGAAACCTCATCTTTTGGGGCTTCTTTACGAGTTTTAGTGAAAAGTTGTGTTTGTCTCATTTGACCTTATTCTATGTAAAAACTGTGTATTTAGCAAATAATTTTAAATAACATAATAAAATGAAAAAACCGCAAGGTCTAATCAAAAAGCGGCTGCTTAATGGCACAAAATAGTGCCAAAAGCAGCCGCCGGAAATTACTTCCTAGGACCGACGAACACAGAGCGAGTAACCGGAAGAGTCGGTCGGCTTTTCGGTGCTGGTGCTAATATCACCATGCATCATAGCCGCACCTTTCTCCCACTGACCGCCAGTGTTCTTATTGTGAAGAAAGAACATTCCTTGCACCATGAGGCTCGGACCAAAACGTTTACTACCAGCCGTGAGGACCGTTCCATCAAACCAATAAGCATTGGAAGTTTTGTTCTCATTTCCTGTTGGAAAAGCAGGTAAGAGCAATCGTCTCATAACCTCACAATTCATTGCCACTTCTCTCCAACGCAAATCGAGTGGAATCAGATTGTTCTTCTGGATATACTCCAGACGTGACATTCCGGTCCGGCGAACAGTGATATTACCTTTCGTTTGGCAAAAGTCACCATCCTCAATTCCTGACACCAAAACCAAGTCCTTGGTATCCACGAAATTGACTGGGTTATGTTTCAAAACCCAGACATTCTTCTCGTACATAGCTGGGTTTATAAAACCAAACCAACGCCAAAAATTGAGTTGAATGATCATTTTTTTGACCCTTTCTTTTTAGTTTGTATAACACAATTAACTTAAGCTCCTTTATTAATATACATGAATACTAAATATACTCAAGTAAAAAGGCCGACAGTTAGATTCACTAACTGTCGGCCTTTAAAATGACTATATTTAAAACAAATTTGAAACGTCTTTGACTGAAATAACAATCATGAGCAGGATTAGAAGAAGAAAACCAATACCATTAATAGCGTTAATAACTTTGGTATTTATCGGCCGACGAATAATTGCCTCAAGTCCCACCACAATCAAACGTCCACCATCAAGTGCTGGAAAAGGTATCAGATTTAATACTGCTAGATTAACAGAAATCATAGCCATCAGTCCTAACACATGAGCCCAACCTGAAGTCTGAGCCGCACCAACCACCCCAACCAGGCCAACTGGACCAGTCAACTGGGACATATCGGCTTTGCCAGTAAAAGCTTTGCCAATTAAATTACCAAAACTTTCTATAGTCACCACCGTCGTATAATATGTGGACATAAAACCTTCCTTAACCGCAGACCAGAACGGCAATTTAATTTGAGCGACATCCATCAAACCGACTCCAAGCCCTTTATTGCCATCGCCATTTACATTGGATATAGGGGTCGCCGTCGCCACCATCAAGTTACCGGATCGTTTAATTGAAAATATTATTTCTCCCGCACTATTTTTCACTAAATTTTGTAGTTCCGAATAAGTCTTCAAGGAAACAGTTGTGGTTCCACTTAATACTGAAATTATTTCGTCTCCAGCTTTAAGTCCTGCCTTTGTCGCTGGTGAATCTGTTTTAACACTTGTGATAATGATTGAACGGCTAGTGGTATAAGGTGCAAAACGATCTTCATAGGTGGTAGTCATTCCCCCCATGATGGAAAAAGTAAAAAGTGGCCAAGCAATTAAAAAATTCATAAAAACACCGGCCACTAAAATAATCGCCTGTTTCCAACGTTTTGCTCGAATAAAACTACGAGTATCGTCAGCTCCGCAAGGATCTGGCTCGCCGTTTTCACCAAAGATTTTTACATAACCACCAATTGGAATCAAGTTTAGAGAATATTTTGTCTCTCCTTTTTTACGACTGAATAATGTAGGTGGAAAACCTATAGCAAATTCATCGACACGTACTCCAAATTTCTTAGCCGTAAAAAAATGACCGAGCTCATGAACAAACACCAACACTGTCAGCATCAATAAAAAAATTATTATGGTCATTTAAACTAATTATATAAGTAAAATATTAAAGAGAAATTTCTTTTTCTTTTTTAGCGAAAACTTCTTCTAAAACACTGTTGGTTACATCTACATATTTTTGGAGTTCAGTTTTATAGCGAGCTTTATCATCTTCTCCTATACTACCAGCTTTTTCTTTGGCTTCTATATCTGAAAGTGTTTCCGTTCTTAAACTACGCAATGACACACGTCCGTCTTCTAGTTTAGATTTAGCTAACTTCAAAAGTGTACCACGAGTTTCTGATGTTAATTCTGGAAAACTAACTCGAACACCTTTATCATCAGACATAACAGACACGCCTAGATTTGCTACTTGAACAGCCTTTTCAATTGCCTTAATAACACTGTTGTCCCAAGGGGCAATACGTAAAGATCTTGCTCCTTCAGTAGTAATACTAGCCACTTGATTGATAGGCATAGTTTGTCCATAGGACTCAACTAAAATACTGTCCAAAATAGCTGGGGCAGCCTGTCCAGTACGAATACCTTGGTACTCCTTTTTTAGCCACTCCTCAATCCCCTTTGCTTCATTCTTAAATTTTGTGAAATCGTAAGCCATATATTTATGTAAAATTTACCTCGTTAATACCCGAGATTATAGCATAAAATATTTAAGGATGGAATCCATTTAAGAGGTATAAGTATATAGTATAGGTATATGAAAGAACTCACATCCAGCCTTTGTAAAAGCATGGACATATAGTAAGTTAGCTGTCTTACCTTATGTATATCAGGCTCCTTATACTTTAACTATAGTATTATCGCCAAATATTCCAACAACGCTTTATACGATGGTGACTGATCTTCCGCAAAAGACCGACACAAATCCACCGCTTTTAAATTATAAATCATATTTTGGTCCAGTTTCTTTGCGGAATTTTTTTTAAGAACTTCCCGTTCTAATCGCCTAAAAAAATCAGTCATCTGACCTTTGGTAATCTTTTCTTTTTTATAGTCGTCTAATATTTTAGTTGCCACAGCCAACCTATCAGCTATAGTGCCTGATAAAAAAATTTTTACCGATAAGTTTTTCCCCTCTTCCTCTTTTTCCTCCCCCAATGGGATGTTGATAGTTATTATGCGAGATTTAATGGTTGGTAATAATCTACTAGCCGAAGGTAAGATTATAAAAATTTTAGATAGAGACGGCATTTCTTCTAGAAGCTTTAGTAGAGCGTTTTGAGCATTTTCATTAATACTATTAGCGACAATCGCAATGATTTTAAAAGGGGCAACCACTGGTCGGTTTTGAGATGGGATAACTATTTCCTCACGAACCACATTATAATCAGAAGATCGATCCTCATCACGGAGTTTGAGATGATCATATTCTTTTAGGTAAAAATCAGGATGTCCATTCAAGGTCATTTCAAAAGTATTCTGTATTTCTTTCGTCAAAAAATCCATAGCGGAACAACGATCTCCAACCAAGCAATAAGCTTGGTGCGAAAAATCAGTTTTGTTATCTAAATCTTTCTGAGTATTTTCTTTGGCGGACATAGAGTGATTATAACATCATTAATATTCTAATCAAAAAAATACCCAGGGCCGTAATAGGCTCTGGGCTCATCTCCGAGGAGACACGACGAGAAAATTATGCAAATGTAATGGCAATGGCGGACAAAAGCCGGCCGGTCCCAACGCGTTTCTTCTTGCTGGGTACTTTCGCTGTCACCTTTTTCACCATTGCCGGAGGTCTCGAATTCATTGCTTTTTCCTTCTCTGCCGCCTCGCAAATATAGACGGCGCGTTGCGGAGTAACCCCGATTCCAGGCACTTCACCTTTCGCCACCTGAAGCAACGCCCTTTGTTTGGCACTGAGTTCCTCTGGATTTTGTTTCGTTTGCATTGGTATTCCCTCGTTTTGTTGTTTTTTCTGCCCCGATCAATACCAGTGCAGTACAGCGAGAGATATTACCATAAGTATCAAAAAAGTCAACAATTTTAATTCCTGACTTAAACTTTAAGTATTCCCGATAATTCAAAGGCAGCTTTTAATCTAGCCTGTTTAATTTTACTTTCTAGGGAATCACCATAATCCATCCAGGTTACGCCGTACACTTGAGCTTTTTTGCGATTCTGCTTCATTTCCTTACTTGTAATTTCTTCAGTAAAATTATTTACGGCACCAGTCGGATAGCCGAATAACAGTCCTCTGGCAACATAATTTATACCTCTATCATTATCATGAACCATTTCCATTACTTTGTCAGGATCATTTGTTCCAAAATCATTAAAGGCCTCTGGATTATTTTTAATTATTTCAATTACTCTATTTCTATCGTAATAGTAATCGCTAGCAACACTAATTCCATATTGTTTTAAAAAATCTATTACAGCTTCATCCTTAATGTTCAATATCATCATTTCCTCACTGTCTTTTGTTGGTATTCCAGGAGAAAAAGCTGCTTTCTCTTTCAAAAACAGAGCCTTAAATTCGTTGACAGCATACGGGTCAGGTGCAATTTGCGTTAAATACATTCGACGTAATTCATCATTTAGAAAAACTTTATTATTGAAATCTGAAAATTTATCAGCTCCAGTTTTCCACATTACAACATCCTCCGGCGTGAAGACTTTGATTGAAGAATCTAATTGAACAGGTTCCGGCACATGGTTTGCGTCTTCATGCATAACTTTATATGTAATTGCATTTAACTCTTGCTGAAGTTCTAATTGTTCCATATATTCACCGGCATTAGAAATTTTATTATTTATTAAATATAAATATCTATCTTTTTTTTCTTTACCAAATACTTCAAATATTTTTGTTTCTATTTTGCTATATTCCCTGGATAGTAAATTATTGGCAGTGGTTTGTTTGTCATTTAAGTTTTCAGTTTCGTTAACTGAACCACTGGAACCTCCTCTGGCCTTGTCAGGTTGTTTAGGCAAAATACCTAATTCCTGTTTCAGTTCCATTAATCGTTTATTAGCACTGATTTTATTTTGTTCAATATCAACTTGAAATGCTATAGGAACAACTGGTAAATCAATCGCCTTTACTGGCTGTTGTATTGATTCTGGATTAATCGATTTTTCGGGACCATTGTTTACAACTGGTTGGTCCAAACCGATATCATAAATTTTCATAATTACTTGGTTTTTTATTAACCCTGCGCGATCATTATCATAAAGGTTAACACGACTATTATAATAATCGAAACAGCAAATATACTAGGTAGGATTATGTTTTTGACTGGCTCTTTCTTATCTATTTTATTCGCAATGTATAACAATAATCCTATAAACATTAAATATATCAGCGTTATAGTCCCAATAAAAAATACGGCAAAAACCCAAGACCATTCGCTTGTTCCAAAAAATAATTGATCAAAAAAAGTGTACAACAAGAACAATAGAGGTATAAGACATATAATGGAAACAACGCGAACAGAAGTATGTTTATTTTTTTGTTCCATTTTAATAGATTATACTATTTTTTCGTAATAATACTCCTCTTGTATGTGTCCAAATGTTCTAGAGCAATTCCAGTTCCCTTTGCGACACAATATAAAGACTCATCAGCTAGAATAGCTTTAACACCAGTACGGCGGAAAACCAGTTCTGGTAAATTACGCAATTGAGATGAGCCGCCTGTCATAATAATACCGCGATCAATAATATCTGAAGCTAGTTCTGGCGGGGTTTCTTGCAACACATCCTTGATAGCCTTGATCATTTCTTTTAGCTCACGTCCGATAGCCTTTACGATTTCATTGGTTTTTATTTCGGTTGAACGAGGCAAACCAGAAATAAAGTCACGACCCTTGATAATCATTGAGAGTTCTTCTTCCATTGGGATAGCGGAACCAACTTTGATTTTGATATCTTCAGCCGTCTGATCACCAATGGCTAAATTAAAAGTTTTTTTAATATAATCAGCGATGGCATAATCAATTTTATTACCAGCACATTTAACAGAAGTTGAAGCTACAATACCTCCTAAAGATATAACTGCCACGTCAGTCGTACCACCACCAATATCCACCACCATATGGCCCGCCGGTTCATAAATGGGAATACCGGCACCGATTGCTGCAAGAATCGGTTCCTTGACCACGTAAGCATTTTTAGCCCCAGCTTTTAGAGCGGCTTCAATCACCGCTCGTCTTTCAGTAGAACTAATCCCTGCCGGAACCGACACCATCACATCTGGTCTAAATAAATTCCAACCACCGAGCGCTTTATCAATAAAATATCGGAGCATAGCTTCGGTCACACGATAGTCAGCTATCACTCCATCCTTCATTGGACGATAAGCAATAATATTATCAGGAGTTTTACCAATCATCGCTTTAGCTGCATTACCAACCGCCAAAATACGATTGTCTTGTTCAGAAACAGCCACAACTGAAGGTTCAAAAAGCACCACGCCCTTGCCAGGCACAAACACCAGTGTATTAGCCGTTCCTAGATCAATACCGATTTTTTTGGTGAAAATAGACACAGTTATTTTGGTTAAATGTTATAGTCTCAATAATAATCATTTTTCTAAGTTTTACAAGCTTTAAATATGTTGAAATATTTGAATGAAAATATAAACAAAAAAGCACCCCGGATCGAGGCACTTTGAAAACCTGTCGCAGTTCTAAAAAAGAAAGGCTTCTTTGTCGGTGCGCATTCTAAGCAGAGTTAAATCAGCCTAGAGACGTCCCCTGGAGTGTAACGAATGACAAATCACTCCATAACCATCATGACACTATAGAACAATGCAAGGAAATCGCTTTCGCGCCATCTTGCAAGTCTTTTGCAGTCCCACCACCAACTCCCATAGGCGGTTAATAGACCGACAGTGTTCATTCCGACAAAGAAACCAAAGAACTAGACTTCCTCCTATGCACTAGTTTTATTCAAAAGTAGTTCGCTTCAATGAGGCTATTTTATAAACTACCACAACTACTTATTCTGTCAACTTATCTATTTGATACCCTATAGCATATGTGCTATACTTTACAAATATATTATTAAATTATTATAAAAATATTATGAGCGATCTTACAAACATCGGACAACTTATCCACGAACTACGTCAAAAGAAAAATTTGACTCAAGAGGAATTTGCCAAAAAACTTAACACAACTCAAAGTGCAGTTGCCCGTATCGAGAGCGGAGAGCAGAATCTGACCACCGAGATGATCTGTAAAATCAGTGAGGCCCTAGAGAGTAGTCTTATTAATGTTTCAGACGGAGCAATGAATATTGAAATTCACGGCGGAAAAAAATTGACGGGTGAAATAGTTACTAAAACATCCAAAAATGGCGCCGTTGGACTTCTTTGCGCTTCCCTATTAAATAAAGGCAAGACTACTCTAAAGAATGTTCCGAAAATCGAGGAGGTTCATCGTATTATTGAAGTTCTAACTAGTATTGGTGTCTCTATCAAGTGGGTAGAAAATGACTTGGAAATCAAAGTTCCAATCAAACTAGAAATGAACAAAATCAATCGCGAGTCAGCTATCAAAACTCGGAGTATTATTATGTTTATCGGTCCACTTATTCACGATCTAAACAAATTCCAACTTCCTCAAAGTGGCGGTTGTAAACTCGGCGCGCGCTCCATTACCCCACATATTTATGCTATGGAAAACTTTGGAGTTAAGATTGAAGCCAAAGAAAAATGCTTTGAAATTACCAGAGATGTATTGAAAAAAGATCAAGAAATAATTCTTTACGAAGCCGGTGATACTGTAACTGAAAATGCCATTATGGCGGCTTCACGCTTGCCAGGCAAGACTGTTATCAAATACGCATCAGCTAACTATATGGGCCAAGACCTTTGTTTCTTCTTAGAAAAACTTGGTGTCAAAATTGACGGTATTGGTACTACCACCATCACTGTTTATGGTAAAGAAAAAATACATGAAGATGTAACATATTGTCTAGGTGAAGATCCGATTGATACTATGTTCTTTATTGCTGTTGCTGCCACAACCAACTCCAAGATCAAGATCACCCGCTGCCCAATAGACTTTTTAGAAATGGAATTATTGAAGTTGGAAAAAATGGGTTTGAAATTCAAGAAATCAAAACGCTATAAATCACTGAACGAAAAACTTGATTTAGTAGATATTCAATTTTCCCCTTCTAAACTAACTGCTTTGGAAGATAAAATCGAAGCCCATCCATATCCAGCCCTTAACATAGACAACCTTCCTTTCTTCGCGGTCATTGCCACCCAAGCGCAAGGCCAAACTTTTATTCACGACTGGGTATATGAGAAGCGTGCCATTTACTACACTGACCTAAACAAGCTTGGTGCCGATACCCTACTGGCTGACCCCCACCGTTTCTATGTGAACGGTAAAACTATGCTAAAACCAGCCGAAGTTATCTGCCCACCCGCACTTCGTCCAGCGGCTATTATCCTAATCGGAATGTTGGCTGCTAAAGGAAAATCAATTCTCCGCAATATCTACAGTATTAATCGCGGTTATGAAGACATCGTCAAAAGACTGAACAGTATTGGTGCCGACATCAGAATAATGAGATAGTAAAAAAAATCACACCCTATGGTGTGATTTTTTTATCTAATAACCGGATAATCTTTTTTACGGTTTTTATTAAATTTAAACAATATTGCTTCGTAATTCCATCTTAAAAAAAGTCTCAACCAACCCACACTTTCAAACCTTCTAACTGAAGTCAAAACTTCCTTCGTATTTAAGAAAAAGAAGTTTCCCATTTTCAGACAATCACTAATCAATAATAGATCTTCTGCTAGTCTCAGTTCTTCATCAAACTTAATACGGTCTCTCAATGAAGCTTTCATTATTTGAATAGCAAATGATGATTTAGTGTATTTGTGACCCAAATCATAAAATTTCATCCAAATCCTGGCATAGATACTATTGTTTTCCAGAGGTCTAACAGCTGTAGTGCCAATAACAAAATTTTTATCTTTATTGTCATTTAAAAACAAATTTAACTCATTGATAAAATTAGTTTTTAATATTGTGTCAGCATCCAAAAAAACAATCCACTCACTTCTGTCTGAAACTTTAGTTAGCCCAAAGTTTTTGGCTTTTGAGACACCTTTAGTTTGGACTGAATAAATCTTTACGTTTTTACTACTAAAAAGATTAGCAATCTCCAGGGTTCGATCTGTGGAACCGTTTTCAATTACTAGAACTTCAAACTGGTCTTTGTCGGTAGAGAGATTATTTATGTTCTTCAAAGTTTCCTCTATATACTTTTCTTCATTGTGAGCTGGAATAATAATAGAAATCATAAATTTGTTTTAATTTTATTTTGCATATATTTCATAAAGCCTAGAAATACTAACAACAATGTGACAAAAAAGGCCACTACCATCATCTTACCGAGGACAAAATCAACCATGATATATAAATTACTAAAGAAAAAACCGACACCGATCAAGAATCCTGACCAGATGAATTGTCCCACCAAGTTTATTGCCAAATACCGACGAAATGGAATTCTAACAATACCAGCAGTTATCAGGGTAGCTAAAGCAAAACCTAGTCCATTAGTAATCTTTGATAGGAACAGAATCTTGTGTTTGTGATCGTGAAATATTTTTGTTACTTTTGTCACACTAGCTTCTGTAACATTGAAATATTTTCCAAAACGTCCAATGAAACGATGCCCAAAGTGTTTTCCAACTTGATACCAACCTATATCACCAATCAAATCACCAACCATTAATGCCGCATAAACTGACCAAAAATCAAAATAGCCTAGGCGAATAAGGACACCAAAAATCATCGAGAGTATTGGACCTTCGGCACAAGCAAAAATAACTATAAAACCGTAAACCAGTATTTCATGATGAACTGACAAATTTATTAAAAAATCCTGCATCGTAATAATAGGTTGTTTTATACTATAGCACTTTTTACTCTTCTATTGAATTAATTGCGATTATCTCCTCAATTTTCTTTAGAGTCTCAGCGGTCTTCCAAGGTGGTTTAAACATTATTGAAGCTTTATATTCAGTATGGGCTTTAGCGACACTGGGATATTCAGACGTAATAAAATATTTCTTATCATGAAGATATTCAGCCAAATATTCCTGCTCCGTTTGTCCAGGTGTTGGAATAATAATCCCAAACTTCTCGATTTCCACTAAATCCATAATCGTTGTATATCCACTCCTAGTCACTACAACCTTGGTACTATTGTATAGATTATTTCTTTCTACTCCTGCCACGTGAGAGATTATCCTGATATCACTATTATTAAACGAACCAGTGTTCGATTCACTCACTTTTCCTAAAATAAAAACTTTTCTACCGGGCAGGCTTTTGGCTTGTTCCATAAGAGAATCAATAAAAGAACTCTTGTGCAAAGAGAGAAAACCTCCAGTACTAAACAAAACTTCAATATCCTGAGTAAGATCTTCTTTTTTGAGTGAAGACAAGATGCCTACATAATGATGTTTAAGTTTCTTTAACATGTCATTGTGAGACAACTTGCCCGCCAAACAATAGTTCAAATCTTCATAATCCGGAATCAAAACAGCCGTAAAATTTTTAAAGGTTTTATAATTCACATAATCAGCCAATTTTTGAAACAAGCTTAGTCCTTTGGGCATAATAAAACTGATTTGATGAGATATTATGAAGGAAGGAATATTTTTTACATAAGAACCATAACGCCCGTCAGAAATAATAAAAACTGGTTCAATCTTTTTAGCCAAGTTATTAATAAAGACGTTTTCCTTGTGAATTCGTATTAAAGTACAAAGAGAATCAACTACGATATAATAATAAAACATTAACCCTTCCCCTCTTTCGATTGGTGGATAATCTAAACAGTCGTAAAAAAACACCCCAGAGTTTTCAAGTTCTTTTTTTAAAAAAACCAAAGCATTGCCAGCCGAAACTAAATGAACTTCGTGGGTAGAAATATAATTCTTAATTATAGGCAAAGTTCTGGTGGCATGACCGAGACCAAGAGAGCTTACACTAAATAAGACCTTACCTTTTATTGTGGACATAATTAGAATTATAATATCCCAAGACTATCCAAGACACAATAACAAAAAACTACAATTAACAACTATTAGTTGTTTTACTTTTACTCAAAATAATGGTACTATGTCAGCCATAATACTTCAGATGAGAAAATTATTTTATCATTACAAGGAAAGTTTTTCGGACAAAAGTTTTATATTTTCATTGATACTGAATTTGATTTTCCTATGCCTCGCCTTCGTGGTTAATTATTATACAAACTATTTCGCTACCATTCGGGCCAGTCGATCTGTCACCGACTTAATATTAGACAATATAAACACTTATAATGTTGACTGGTTTTATATTTGGGGGGCTTTCTTTTTGGTTGCCATTATGGCCTACTCTATGGTTACCAATCCAAAATACCTAATCTTTTCGCTTAAAACAATTTCTTTATTTATTGTTATCAGATCGCTTTTTACTATCTTGACCCATATCGGTCAACCCCTTAACCAATTAGCCGTCGACACCAACTTAACCTATGGTTCCAGTTTTTTCTTTAGTAATGACTTATTCTTTTCAGGTCATGCTGGTTTACCCTTCTTGATGGCCTTGATTTTTTGGCAAGATAAATTCTATAAGTATTTATACCTGAGTTTGTCTGTCTTCTTGGCGATAATAGTTCTTTTGGGTCATTATCACTATTCAATTGACGTCTTCGCTGCCTATTTTATAACATATGGTATATACAAAATTTCTACCCGTTTTTTCCTCTCAAAAAATATATTTCAAAAGCTAGGTGACAGATTTTCGATCGGTAACTAATCCATCTTGATATTTAGCCTGTTTTCTGCCAATATATAGCTAATGAAACTAATTGGCGTTATACCGATTGCACGTGGAATATCCAAGGAAAAACTCTCCTACTTTTCGGCTGAGGACTTGCCGATTGGGGCAATAGTCTCCATTCCTTTACGCAGTAAAACCTCTCCGGCTATAGTCATATCGTCTCAAGACGTTTTAGAAGAAAAAGCCAACATTAAAAATGGCGATTTTTCACTAAAAAAAATCAGTAAGAAAAAGTCGGCGGAACTTTTTTTACCAGAGTTTATCGAAACTTGTCACGACGCCTCTCGCTATTTTGCCGCCACCACTGGTGCCGTTCTCCACTCTGTCGTTCCGTCTGTAATTTTAGAAAGTTTAGACAAAGTAACCGCCAACGAATCTCCAAAAAAAAATAAAGGGACTGACGCCGAAAAATTTGTTTTACAAGCTGATGATGAAGAGCGTTTTGCCAATTACAAAAGTATTATTCGCGAAGAATTTGCCAAAGGCTTTTCGGTATTTTTCTGTTTGCCTACCATTCAGGAGATAAAAAAA
This sequence comes from uncultured Candidatus Saccharibacteria bacterium, assembly GCA_964583845.1. Lineage (GTDB taxonomy): Bacteria > Patescibacteriota > Minisyncoccia > Phycocordibacterales > GWA1-40-21 > JBAWVR01. The sequence continues at coordinate 14,752 of CAZOXG010000005.1, read as the reverse complement.
GCATACGACATTTTACCAAAAGGAATTGAACCGTACACTTTTATATTGCACAGCGGTCTAGGCAAAAAAGAGATTTTAACCACTTGGAATAAAATCCTGAACGAAAAACACTGTGTTTTGATTTTAGCCACTAGCTCGTTCTTCTCTATTCCCCGCACCGATATTGGAACTATTATTATTGACCATGAGAGTTCTCGTTCTTTTAAGAGCTCCCATCGTCCCTTCTTGGACACCCGTCATTTTGCCGAAAAACTGTCAGAAAAAATAAACGCGAGATTAATATTGGGTGATATTTTATTACGTACTGAAACTATTTGGCGACATAAAAACAATGAACTGTACGAACTGTATCCACTAAAGTTTCGTTCTTTGACGACTTCAGAACAAAAAATAGTTGATATGCGTTACAAAAAAGACGAGGAGTCTTCTGGACGGGAAAAGGAAGAGACAAAATTCAAAGTTTTATCCGACAGTCTTTTGGAATTAATCTACAACAACCAGGAGGAGAATGAAAACATGTTTATTTTTGCGGCTCGTCGTGGTCTATCTCCCTCAACGCTCTGTGCTGACTGTAGCACCATAGTTAAATGTCATTCTTGTGAATCACCGGTAGTTCTACACACATCAACCAGGGGAAACTTTTTTCTTTGTCACCGTTGTGGTGAACGTCGAGATGCTCACGAACGTTGCCAGCAGTGTTCTAGTTGGCGACTGACAACACTTGGCATCGGGACCGAATTGGTAGAAAATGAAATACTAACTAAACTACCCAACGTCAAAATTTTTCGCTTAGACATGGATACAGCCAACACTCACAAAAAAGCCTGTTTATTGATGGAGAAGTTTTACTCATCACCCGGTTCTATTCTAATCGGAACTGAAATGGCCCTGCCGTATATAGACGACAAGGTGCAGAACTCTGCAGTTGTATCAATCGACTCCTTCTTTTCTTTACCAGATTTCCGCATCAACGAACGTATAATCAACATCCTTTTAAAAATCAGGTCTTTTACTGCCAAGAGATTTATCTTGCAAACCCGTAACGCCGAAGCCACCGTTTTTGACTACGCCACCAAAGGAAATTTGGCTGATTTTTATCGCGATGAGATTTCCAATCGAAAACAATTGGAATATCCGCCTTTCTCAACCCTTATCAAAATCACTCTAACCGGTGATAAAGAATTAGTTATCAAAGAAATGGAGAGAGTTCAAACAATGATAGAACCACATGTCATTGATGTTTTCCCGGCTTTTATCCCCGGCGTCGGTGGAAAATTTATCATGCATGGACTTATCAAAATTACTCGCGGTCAATGGATTAGTGAAGAATTGTTAAATAAATTACGTTCATTGCCACCGTGCTTCTCCGTCAATGTTGATCCAGAAAGTTTACTCTAAACATTATATAGATTTTTAATAAAATACATCATGACAAACGATACAACAGAAATAGTCCAACGAGAAAATCCAATCCTACATCAGAATGCAAAACCTGTACCAACAGAAGATATTAAAAGTGGCAAGATAAAAAAAATTATTTCAAACATGAAAACGGCCTTGAATGGCCAAAAAGATGGTGTCGCCATAGCCGCTCCTCAAATTGGTGTTGATCTACAAATCTTTGTTGTAGCCAAAAAAGTATTTCAATTATTGGATGAAAAGAATTCCGAAGGAAACGACATTACGAGAAATGATTTGGTTTTTATTAACCCAAAAATCATCAAGCTTTCCAAAACAAAAAAACTAATGGAAGAAGGTTGTTTGTCTGTACGTTACGCCTATGGAAAGGTCTATCGTTCCGAACGAGCTACTATCGAAGCCTATGACGAAGAAGGAAACAAATTTTCTCGAGGTGCCGGTGGTATTTTAGCTCAAATATTTCAACATGAAACCGACCATCTTAACGGTATTCTGTTTATAGAAAAAGCCGAACAGTTAGAAGAAATATCGGAAGAGGAATACAATCGAATAAACAAAGAAGACAATGAATAATCAAAATGTTAAAACAGCTTTTTTCGGTAGTTCAGAGTTTTCGGTTATTGTTTTAGAGGAACTCAAAAGCAACGGCTTTTTGCCTGATTTAATAGTAACCACGCCAGACAAACCAAAAGGCCGGAAAATGATTATTAGTCCGAACGAAGTTAAGGTTTGGGGCCAGGCTAATAACATTTCTATTATTTCTCCAGCTTCAATAAGAACACCAGAATTCTTAGCTGAAATATCTAATTATCCATTACACCTAACGGCTTCCTATGGAAAAATTATCCCTGATAGTGTTATTCAGGCCGCCAACAAAGGTTCAATAAACATACACCCTTCCTTACTACCAAAATTCCGTGGCCCATCCCCTCTCCAGAGTACTATTTTAAATGATGAAAAAGACACAGGTGTTACTTTAATGTTGATTGATAAAGAGATAGATCACGGTGCCATAGTAGCCCAGGAAAAGATCACCCTAAACAAATGGCCAGTTTCCTTTGATGAGTTAGCAAACATTACTGGCAAGATTGGAGCTAAATTGTTTCTAAAAATATTGCCTGACTGGTTAAATGGTCAAATCAAACCTCAAGAGCAAGATCACTCTACCGCCACTTTTACAAAAAAAGTAGAAAAAGTTAACGGCGAAATAGATTTAAATAATGACCAGTATAAAAATTACTTGAAGATTTGTGCTTACAGTGATTGGCCAAAAACCTATTTCTTTGCAGAAAAAGATGACAAGAAAATTAGAGTTATAATTAAAGAAGCAGATTTCATTGATAACAAACTTGATATTAAGCGAGTTATACCTGAAGGAAAAAATGAAATGAGTTATCAAGACTTCCAAAGAGGTCTAAAATAACAAAAAACCACTTACATCTGTGTAAGTGGTTTTTTATTTAACTATTTAATAATTAAAACTTTATTTATTTTAATCGGTTTTAACGGTTTACCGTTCTTGTCGGAAGACTGTTTAGCGATTTTATCAATCACATCCATACCTACTAAGATCTTCCCAAATACAGCGTGTGTTTTTTCCAACCAGGGAGCCGAATTTTCTCTGACCACAAAGAATTCTGTGCTAGTAGAGTTATTGCCCAATGAAACCGTCGCTACTGAACCACGTACCATCTTTTCTCCATTAGGAGAGTCTGAAATATATACCCCTGCACTAGTTGTGGACATCGTACCCAACTGCACAAATTCTTTAGTTAAACGACTGACATCAGCTCCGTCAAACTTGCCATCCTGGGCTAGTTTTACAAAACCCGCTATAGCCAATGGGGCCTTATCTTTCAGAAAAACAATTTCGATCTGGCCATAATCAGTATCGAGAACCGCCTGGCTAGCTGTTAAAGTTTTCCAATCAAAAACCTGTTTTGGTTCGTTACTTCTGTAAAAACCATAAGACAAAATAGAAACAATCAAGACGATTAAAAAGATAACCAGAGTTGATAATACTGTTTTATTACGTCGATATTGTCTTCTTTTTGATGGCCAAATACTTTGCATTTTAGTTACCTGACAAACCTTTGATCATATTCTTAATCTTGGCTCCGCCACGACGAAACAAGGTTAAATGTTTCTTGTGTTCAGATTCTAAAACGTGCACTAATTCGTCTTTAACTTTATCTATAGCGGCGTACATATCTGCCATTTGAGCTCTCACGACTACCGGGCGTCCGTGAATATTAGTATTGATTTCTACTGCAAAAATATCCCCCTCTTTGTGATGATTACTAGTTTTTTCTAAACTAACTTCAAAGATCATTTCTTGATTTGTTTTACTGAATTTTCCAGCAGACTCAACTTTTTTGGTAGCATAATCATGAATCGCAGGTGTAATTTCTATCCCCTTTCCTCTTAGATTGATTTTCATAATATTTAAATTATTTTTTAATAACTTCAGGACTCTAGCGACCAAGACTCAGGATTTTACTCGGTGAGTGATGTCCACTAACAATCCTTACATCCCCATTATACTCCGGATATCGAGCTTTGACCAACTCCAAAATACGATTATTGGCCAGGTTTTGCTCGGCTGGAAATTTCACCCAAATTTTGAGACCACCCTTAGGTATTTCCTCAATTTTTTCCTCCTTGGCCTTGGTTACAACTCTGATTTTTAAATACATAGAGATTAATGAGTGTGAATTATATTTCAGCCGATTCCCCGTTTTCAATCACAATCGCCTGATCATTGGTTATCGCCTGTACTGGATATTCAACTGTTTTCTTAAAATCTTCCACTTCTTGAAAATGTCTTTCGACGTCGTAGTGAACATATGTAGAAATATTAGTCAGCTTGAAACCTTGTGTATCAGTCAGACCAACTTCGTTAATATCTCCATCCGCGCCCCAGCCAGCGATTTTAATATCTGGTCCTGCTATAATACTGCCGGCCGAGACCCCAACATACACCGATCCCATCTCAACCTGTTTTTTAATATATTCTGGCAATCCCAACTCTCTCGTCTTCTTTAAAATAGCAAAAGTGTTACCACCACAAACATAAATCACATCAAAATCTGGTAAAGTAGAAATACCGGGACAATCATTCATATTTAAAACTATCGTCATAAAACCTAGTCTTTCCACCTCTTCCTTGGCTTTATTAATATAAAAATTTTCTTCTGGGTTTTGACCATAAGCTATAATGAGCGCCGTGCAAGTTTCAGGATTTTTCCCTAACAGTTTTAAAAAGCCCTGCTTGATATTTTCATTGGCTAAACCAGCTGAAGTTAATAATAGTTTCATAAATTCAATATATCACAAAAAAACCTATCTTTCGATAGGTTTTTAATAATAGATTAATAGTTTGGAACTAGATTTTGAATATTACTTCTTTCATCCTGAACACTTCGATTGTTACAGGAATCACTATTAATAGCCCCCATTATCTCCCCAGAATAACCAGTATAATCAGAACACCAGCTATAATCTTTATCAGACAAAGGCGCCGAAACAGCCCAAGTTTTTATCTTACCTACTGTTCCTTTTGATACACAAGTAGCCGTAGTGCTACTTAACTTATTTATGTTATTAATCATGCTTACCATTCCACTATCTCCAAAGAGTGTATTGGCGGTCGTTTTACAAGGTCCTAGAGGAAAAGGATTTTTTCCATATGACTCCTTATTGTCATTATATACTATTTCAGCCTGAACCCTCATATTGGCTAGACTCGACTTAATAGACGCGTCCGATCCTTTACTTCTCGCCGAATTCAAATTCTGATTCACGTCATCTATAATCTTTTGTATTTTTACTGCATCAGTCGGTGCCTTCAGTTCTAAAGGTTTATTAATATCGGAAATCACCAGCTTGGTAACGATATTTATTTGTTTACCTACTAACTGGGTTGCAGTATCTGGTGGCACTATTCTAGTGGTATTCTGAATTATCGCCGGATAACCATTACTATCCACCCAGACTGTGATTGTATTATTCTTATTAAAGTAAGTGAATATTTCATTGAATTCATCACTTTCCAAATAATTTATTAAACCCTGGTCAATTGCACCATTGTAATCTGAATAGTCTGGATCATTATTTACAACATTAGCCATCTTTTTATAGAATGATAATATCGCCTCTTTTCTAATAGTTAGATTGTATCTAGTCAGATATCTATCATCTACCTTTTCAGTTTTAGGAGTATCTTTAAAGGCTATCAATTTTTCTTCGTCGGCTGTAGTTACAAGTTTCTTTATAAACTTAATAGCCTTTTCTTTGTTTTTCTTGTATTCTTTCTCCGCTTCTGGAATACCTCTTGCTACCTCAGAATACAAAGAATAATCATATGAAAGGTCGTTAGTGGTACTTGCCACATCAGCTGAAACACTCACCCATTTACCCTTAACAGCACTCAAATCACCAATCATGAACAAACTTGGTATATTATTTATTTTGAAGAAATAATTTTGATCTTTCTTCATTGCATCGGCGTTTACCTTATAGGTGAGATCTCCAAATGCTCCCTCCGCATCAAGATTAATCAACCAATCGGAAATAGCGTTCTCTTTAGCTTCAGATGAGGCACTAAAAGCCATTTTAACATTTATATCAGCCGGTATAGTTCTAAGAGAATCACTCATCTCTTCCATGAAAGTCTTTGGTGGGGTGCTGGACATATAAAAGTAAGACGGGCTGTTCTTAGTAAATGTAACCGTACGTCCAGAGATAACTGTACTTGTAGATACATAATTTCCATATTTAATAGACTTAATAGCATCGTCAGTATCAAAAACGACTTTTAAATTAAAATCTTTCCCATTATCTATAGCTTTATAAGCATAATTTTCACCAGTTACTGGATCTTTAACAGATCCACCAACTTCAGTATAACTTTGGTTGTCTTTAGAAATAAAGATATTATCTATTTTAGCAGGATACGGTAATACTTTATTGGTCTTTACTTTTCCAGAAGAACAATAACTGCAATCAGAATAGTAATTGGAGGTATTACTAAGATAAGTAATTATAGCTCTGACATTATTAAGTCTTTTTGAATCATTAAAATAATTCCTCTTTATCTCCGCCGCATTGGAAGGTTCTTTGATTGCAAAAGGTTCTGCATCCTTGTCTCTAGCACCAACAAAAAAGTTTCCAGAAACACTTACTTTGGAAGTCTTAACTTCAGCAAATTTACCTAATAGGCCACTAAAAAAGTTTTGTTCAGTATAAGTTGAAAAAGCAAAAGGTCCAATCTTCTTTATATAAGCATAGGCCAAACCTCCACCAACCACGGCCAAAATCAAAACAAGTGTGATTACGCTGATTAATATTTTCTTTGAAGAATGTGATGGTTTAGGAGCAACTGGCGTCACTTGCTGAGCCCAAATATTATTTGGCATTGAGTTGAGTAATGGTGAGGGATGTTGATTGGCAGGACTTGGTGGAACATCAGTGACAACTGTAGATGACATTATATTATTGACAGGAATAGGCTGACTTTGAGGAACTACAGGCGCTACGGGTACAGCGGTAACTGGCTGACTAACTATTTCTGGAGCCGGTGTTGGCATAATTATTGGAACTGCAAAGTGCACAGTTTCATCTGCCGATAGTGGATTACTTAGAGTACTAGAAAACCAACCAAGATTTCTTAAAACATCAAACATTTGATGTTTATCGGCATCGTTATATTGCAACTGAGACAGAATACTATCAACCTTACTCATCGGGGTAGTATTATCGAAACCATTAACTTGCAATACGCGTAAAACCTCTTGGGTGTTTATCATAAAAAAATATATTATTAAATAACTATGAAATTATTTTATCATAATTAATAACAAAAAAACAGAGTATTGATTCTGTTTTTTTATCTAGAAATAGTAACGCCGACTTGGAAAACACTAGCCGAATTTTCTGTCTTGTCTAATTGGTCTCTCTCATTCAAAAGCACACACAGAGACAAGAGGCCAATAAAAGCCAGGGTTAAAAAGGCGGTTGATTGTTTTACTTCTTTTGAAAATACGTTTTTCATAAAGTATATATTTACTAACATTATACACCCTTCTTTTTTAAAAATATACTCAATCAATTATAGTAAACTATTGATATTTTTGATCATCTCACCCACTGACATATCTGACGTGTTTATGATTTCTTGTCCAAAGTTTCTAGACTCTTTTCTCAAGTATTCGGCCCAATTCTTCATATCTTCATTAGCCAATTCGGCTTGACCTCGCTGTTGTAACCTAATTAGTCTTTCAGCTTCAGAACAATCCAATAACAAAACCTTATAATCAGTGATTGAATTTTCCTCACAAGCCATCTTGATAAACTCCGGTCGCGATTGAATATCTAATACCACCGGCACATCATTCAGATATCTTTCTTTAACCATCTTCACACAATCCATTGTTTTGACCCTTTGCCAGTCTTCCCCGCTCAAGGACTTTTCATTCTCTTCTTTCTTACCATCATGGACCCAAGCATCAAAAAACAAGACTTTAACATCCTTTCTACTTTTTTCTAATTCTCTAGCCACAGTGGTTTTACCGACCCCACAAGCACCATTAAGAATAATTAGTTTTTTCATTTTTACAAGAACAATAGTCCGGCAAAACTACAGATAACAATAACCAAAAAAGATAGCGACAATCTATTGGCAAACTTTCTGTTACCTTGAGAATATGAGTAGATAGTTTTAGCCAGTAAATTAGTAGCGCTAACAAACAGCAAGGTGATCAAGGCAAATTTATAAGTAATAACATTGCCAGCCATTTCAGCCAAGTTGACCACCACCGCATCAATACCAGCAAATGAAGCGATGACGGAACCCACAACGAAACCAGTCTTGCCGAAAAGGATTAAACAGACCTTTGTAACAATCTTCACAATGATCAAAATCGAAGCAAATTTCAAAGCCGCCATTAGTGAAAATATTTTTCCATCTTTAACTTCAACATCAGATTCGCTGACAGCAGTCTCTTTTCTTTTTAAAAAGAAGTAGCCTAACACACCCGAAACTACGATCATAATGAACAAACTTGGGATGATATACACCAACCATTTAGCATTCAATGGTCCGATTAATAGGAACAGCTGAATGAAACTAGCCATATTAGCCAAGAGAGCGGCACCAATCAAATAATTTACCAACCCACTTTTTTTACTACGTTGGGCCAATGAAACCGTAGTTGAAGTCGAGGAAACAAAACCGCCAACAATACTAGCGAAAGAAAAACCACCTTTGTGTCCGACCAATTTACCGATTGTGTAACCCAGAACATCTATACCAGTAATCAAGGCTACGACGATCCAAATTTTTTGGGGATTGATCAATTCTAGATCAGCGAAGGCACCGAGATTCATATTTAAACTATCGAAGACAGTAGTCAAAAAAGAAATGTCGGCTAACTTATAACCAACGTTTGGAAGGAATGGCAAGACTACCAAAGCAATAATCGCATAACTAATAAAAGATTCCAATTCGGAAGCGCTAATACCTGAAACTATTTTCTTCATCCGATCCTTCATCGACAAGATAAAAACCAAGGCTACAAATAGAGCCACCACGAACTGCAGAGGAATAATATTTAACATTGGCAACAAACCAATCAAGAAAGTAAAAAGAATAGCCAACTCACTAGTCATACCAAAAGCTTTGGTCGTGTAGGAACCGATGGCGTAATAAGTTATCAAAATAACAAAAAATACTACAGCCACCAAAATTCCCAGTACTTCAAAATTGCTGACGAATAAGATACCACAAATTGCGCCCAACAAAGCGATGAGGGCATGCGTTCGAACTCCACCAGGTGAACTCTGAACCTGCTTACTCTCACGTTCTAAACCAACCGCTGCTCCGAACAAAATCGCTAACAATAACTTTAGGGCTAAGATAGACATCTTTGATAATTAAGTTTAATTAATGGCTATATTTTAGCCTGTTTAAATACTTTAATCAATCGCGGTGGCGTTTATTAACTTTTTAACCTTATCGACATCAATTCTCTGATTGTATCCTTTGACATTTACTTGACTACAGTCATTCTCACCAGTTTTTACTGACGTACTAACTATCCCCCCATTAGCAAAACGAAATAGTTTTTCAATATTTTCAGCCGAAACCCCACTACCGCAAAGTATTGGAAAGTCTCCAATTTTATCACGCACGCTTTGCAACTGTTTCAAGTCAGGCGCTTCGCCGGTCCATCGGCCAGTAACAATCAACGCATCGGCACCTTTTCCTATAGCCAGCAAAGCGGATTCCGTGATTGAATGTTTTGAAAGTATCTTGGAGTGTTTAACATGAATATCGGTAAGAAGTGCCACATTCTCAACTCCAATACTTTGACGAAATTCTACAACCTCGTCCGCTTTTGGTTCCATAATTCCATAACTAGTCTCGACTCTATCAACAAAAACTGGAATTCTGACGAAACTTAAACCGGCGTTCTTTGCTACCATTAAAGCGGTTTTATAATCATTCCACAAAACACTTATTCCAACCGGCAATTTTGTTTTTTCTTTTATCTTTTTCGATAAATATTCGAGCATCTCTGAAACCTCTGGATCAACCAAAGTCTTATGTGGAATATCATAATTATTTTCCAGTATCACGGCATCAACCCCACCAGCTTCAAAAACCCTGAGATCTTTCAAAGCGTTCTCCAGAGCGATACTTACTCCCGGAAAATCTGAGTATCCATAGAGAGGCGGAAAATGAATGGCCCCAATGACAATATTTTTGTCTTTATTAAAAATTTTCATATCATTATATTTTTTTTAATTACTGGTTTTGATAAAAAGACAGCTTCCTCGCCTATCCTACTAGGCTTCTTTCCTTTCGGTGCCATGAGCACACAACAATCTTCTTTGGCAAAGACTTTAACGTTATTTACTAACGCCAACAGTTCTCCTTTCTTGATGCATTCAAAATCGGTAAAAGGTCGGGCGAGCTCGTCGTCTGTACTATCGAATATTATCGAATCGTCAACATAATATTCATCAAAAGTTTTAACTGTTTTAATTTTAGATACCCCGACGTTAATCATTTTTAATTTGTTTAATAATGACAATACACACTTCGTTGCCACTTCCCGAGTTTTGGTTTTATTGTGCTGACCAGACTCGATTTCAATAGTTTGTATCACTTTATTACCACCGTAAAAAGCAAAAGCTGG
>CAZOXG010000005.1:0-4033 GCA_964583845.1 uncultured Candidatus Saccharibacteria bacterium | reverse complement strand
AAAACGACACAGCATTTTTTCGACTTTGTTTTTGGCGATGAGAGCTTTATCTGTGGCCTCTAGATTATTTACCACGATTAAAACAGACCCTTTCAGGAGTTTGTCCGCAAGTTTATAAACTTCTCGGAGATAATACGACGCTGCCAAACCAGCAACTTCATTACCGTGAGTACAAATAGTCAAACCGAACACTGGTCCAGGCTGGCCTGACTTTATTTCAAACACTCCCTGCACCCCCTTATAATAACTCTTCTTGAGAAACTCGAACTCTTTTTTGATATTTTTTAATGTTATTTTCATATATTTTAATTTAATAATTTTGAATTAAGACAGATATTTTTTCTGTCAGCCTCGCGCGACCTGATTTTCTACACGGTATTCCATTTTAGAAAATCAGGTCGCGCGAGGCCAACAAGTGGAAATAATCCGGTTCGTTTTGTGTTTTTAGTTAAAACAAAAACGCACCTCCACGAGTGGAAATGCGTTTTTTAAAATAGATTTTGTTAATTAAAACAAACAATCAAAACCACTCCACCCGAGGTGATGTGAGTTTCGATGCCAGTTTGTTTGAATAAACTTCATATATTGAGTATTAAACTTTTTGCCAATTTTGTCAACGCAACAGAGTGTTTAGCTATTGTCTAGATATTGAACTCGAGGCAAAGAATGGGTCAACAACAAGGTTATAATCAAAAAACGTTTTCAACAAATCCTGGTTATGGGATAGTCTATATCCGTCTATATCAGCCCGATCCATCACCACATAATCACCAAAGTATCTAAGATAAGGATTGGCGCCAACCCCACCAAAAAATTTGAAACCCTTGGAAACCAGATATTCACGACGAGGGTCTTTGGGCGAAAAAATCTGTCCAAACGGACCAATAAAAATACTCGTCTCACCAATCAAGGGTTTGACTTCAGTTTCCCAACGAGCTGTATCTTTTTTCAAGTCTTCTAAAAAAATTGTGCCTTTATAAAAAGCTTCTTCATGCGAATAGCTGTGACTAGCAAAATTCCAGCCGGTGGCTTTTAGTTTGGTGATAACATTTTTCACCGACTCCAAATCTTGAGAATGTTTTGGCGAGTCGACTAATTCAGTCCTATAACCCAAGACACCTTGAAAACCTGTTAAGGCAATAGTCCCCTTCGCTCCCCGAAAAGAAAATTCCGGATGACTAGCAACAAAATCATCTAAAATAGGTACCACGTCACCAGTCCGAGTAGTAGTCGCTATCCCGCTCGGTGTTATCACCTCCGTGGCTACCTGACCTTTTTCATCGATAACCAACTTACTGGCAAAACCGTGGCCCAGCTCCCTGTCGTAGTAAGAGAGATCATCGAGGGAGATTATAAGTGGCTTCTTACCCTCTGGTAAATATATTGGCTTTCTAACAATCTCACCATTCACACCGACAGAATAGATTGAGTTGATATCAATTAAAACAAAATTATTTTTGTATAATTCTGGTAGAATTTTCACAAACTCATCGCGAGTTATCATATACTGTTTGTAGAGCTCACTCCGCGGATTATTAAAATTATTAAAAGCGAGTTCGGGATAAACAATCAAACTATGAAAAAATATATGATAGATATTGCCTTTGTATAAAATATTACCAACGGTGTCTTTCTGGGGTGCAAAGACCTGGGAGTTTATCACTTGAGTATAAACAACCGAAGCCACGGTTTTGATCTGGTTTTCAAAAGAAAAAAATAACGTTGGTATAACAACGATAAGAAAGATAGTAATATTTAATCCTATTTTATTTGATAACATATATTTTCTAGTCGAACTAGCCGTGAAAACCTTTTTTTAAACCGCTTGAACATTTTTGATTATAAATTAAAAAACCACCTATGTAAAGATGTTTTTTTTGTATTTATCTCAAATTATTTATCAAGTTTAATTCTAAAATACTGAGTCAGCGAACCGGTTTCCTCGGTTAAACTCAAGGCTTTAAATACCCCTCAACGTACCAACCGCACAGTACGAAAAACCTAGCCCCTCATTTTCCTCGTAATTCGAACCAACAAAAGAAATATCATCACGGCCAATAGAGTCCACATCCAGTTTCTAACCAAATAGGCAGCCAAATCTAAAAGTCGATTGAAAAATGACCCTATATTCAAACTCATCCCCTCCGAACTAGTACTAGCCGAGTCATTTGTAGCCTCCGTAGACGCTCCCAAAACACTACCTTTCTTCTTGGTTGAAGAGGTGCTTGCATTAGATGCATTTCCACTACTTGACCCTGTCGCCCCACCCTCCAAACTACTTGCCGAATTATTCTTTTCCGGAGTCTTGTAACCCTCAATCTTGGTCGCCAAGCCGTCGGCCACACCGTTCACACTCGCCAAGATATCATTGGCAGTATTCAAGGCTGTAGCCTGGACCGCCTCCAAATCAATCTTTCTCGTAATACTGACATCTACTTTATCACTACTATATGAAACTAGATTTTTACCCACTGGCAAATCAGTAGAAACCCCAACTTGCACTTTGTGAGTCCCCGGCAAGGCCACCCAATTTGCCGAAACATCGATCAAACTATCCGCCATTGAAGAAAACGCCCCCTTGGAAATCTCCTTGTCATCCACGTAAAAAATCGCCGTGCCTTTGAAATTGACCCCGGAGTTGTTTTGAATCCCCGCGTAGATTTTGACCACTTCGCCGTCAGTAACCGTCAGAGTTGAATACCGAACAGTTGGCAACACTCGAGCGTTAATAACTACTGGCGAGGAATTTGTCGTTTGAGCCAATGAAATATTTGGCGCCACCAACGTGAGCACTCCGATCAAAAAGAACAAACCTAAAATATTTTTCATAAAATTATTTAACCTCCACTACCTCCAAACTATCAAAACTTGTAAACGAAGTTGTAGTCATAGTTTTTTCTTTGGCAAAATAATTGTTTAGAGCATAGATTCCAAAGATTACAATCAGAAGAATCAGACCATTGGTGATCAGTCTCGGGTGTCTCTTGTCTACTCTCATAAACAGTTTAAAAATCAAAGCCAAAGCTATCAATACCCCCAAAACAATCAAAACTAAATTTAAAATATGTCTTGGAGAGGTTAAATACTTGTCCAACATATTAGTGGTAAAACCTGTCTCAAGCGGTTTCTTCTCAACGATCGGTTCGGCCAAAACCGGCACGGTATTTGAAGCCGTCACTACCACTGTCTCCGAACCCAAAACTCGGGGTGAAGAAGTACTATTGATATTATTATCTGCCTTTGGGGATACAGCAACATCAGACAAAACTTTGACAGACCTACTATTCGAAATAGTACCAGACGGCTTGGCATACACCTGGGCGACAAAGATAGTCGGGTTGCCCTCATAGGTACCCGTAGCGATACCGGTCCCGATCTCCGTATAGGCCCGCTTGATAATATTCGCCTTGTGAGTCGGTGAATTCATCCACGCGACCGTCACGTCTTGGGAATCAGTAAAGTCAATCGCTAGATTCTCCCCGGCGTATTCGAATTTGTAACCAACTTGGTTGAACCAATACCAAGGAGTTTTACCTTCGGGACTGGTATGAGCAAAATACCCCTTACTAGCCATATCGTGTGCTTTTAACTCCGCCACTTTATTTAATTCTGGATTAACGGCCAAAACCGCCAAGTGTTGCTTCTCACGATTCTTATTGGTCAGATCATCCAAAACGGCGGGCAAGATAGAGACGGTAAAAGTATTGGATAGATTAAAAACAGAGATATATGGCAAAACAAAAAGACCTATTTCCAAAACCAACACAAAAACCATCAATGTCCTCACGCTTTGATTGCGCAAGATATGAGGCTGGTGATCGTTAGCCTCGTGGGGGATAAAATCCTTTTTTAGCCATTTAAACATGTTGTGCATTATATAACAAAACCCCAATCTTGTTAAGGGATTGGGGTTTTGTTTGATTTTTTTAGAGATTATAGTCCGAGAGCTTTCTTGGCTTGAGCCAACTTATCAGCGGTGATAATTCCCAATTGGAAAAACAAATCCAAAGTTTGAGAAATCTGAGTAGTACTC
>CAZOXG010000004.1:0-36566 GCA_964583845.1 uncultured Candidatus Saccharibacteria bacterium | reverse complement strand
TTATAATATTATAAATATATGAGAACACTCCAACAAAAAATAATTTCCCCTTTCCTCTTTTTTATCATTCTCTGTTCTTTATTTTTTCCGTTTTTTGCTGCACCTCAAAAAGTTCAAGCTCAATGGTATGTCTATAATCCAACTTGGCAGTTAGATGATTCTATAACCGCTAAATCTACCGCGGCAACAGCAGCCACCTCGGCTAAATCATCAGTTTCCAATGGAGTAACTGCTGTCAAAACCTCATATACAGGCGTTCAGTCCTATTGGACCAAAGTCGAGACCTGGTTAGTAAAAACCAAAGAATTTCTTTGGGATGGTTTAGCTAGATCCTTGGCTAAAGCCATAATATCAAGAATGATAGCCTCAACAGTAGATTGGATAAATAACGGTTTTGAAGGCAAGCCTGCTTTTTTAACTGACCCTAAGGCTTTCTTTACCGGTGTAGCCAATGATGAGATAGGGCGATATTTAACTGATAAAATGGGCCTAGATTGGCTATGTAGTCCTTTTAGTCTACAAATTAAAATTGCTCTACAGACAAAAATGAGAAAGGGTTACAAACCACCAAAATGTACCTTGACTGATATGATCAAAAACGTCAGTGGTTTTATTAAAAACAACGGTGGCGTTGGTTGGGACAAGGTCATTACTTATAGCAGTTCTCAAGGAAACTCTACGCAGTTTTCTATTCTAGCAGGCTCCAATAACGCTGGGTTTAATACTGTAGTGAATCGTGGAACAGCCTTAGCGACTGGCGATGCCAAGTGGTCTGGTTGGGATAATTTCATGGGTGTATTTGGTGAACCAACCAACAATCCAATGGGGGCTTTCTTATGGGCCGAAAATGACATGATGTTAAAAGTAGGGGACAAAGCTGCTACTAAAAGAACCGATATTAATCTTGGGGCTGGCTTTATGTCTTGGAAAAGATGTACTGGTTATACTGGATATCCTACTTGTACGGACACTTTAGAAAGTAGCGAAATGGGTCCTGGTGGAGCAGCATATAGTGGTAGTACAAATGTGTATGGTACATCCTCGGCCAAAACCGACTACATGTTAAAGAGTGATATGCAATCATACAAAACAAACTTTAAAACAGATGAAGGTAAATCATGTAGTCACTGGCAAGATTCGCCATGCACCACAGATAAAACCGAAACTCCAGGAAGCACAATAAAAGGAATGACGGATTTTGCCTTGTCAGCTGAATGGCAACAGGTTATTAATGCTGATGAAATTAACGAAATTTTTGAAGCGTTGTTGAATCAGTTAATGAAACAGTTCTTTGCTGGTGGTACTTCTCTTTTGGGTATGGGATCCAAACAAGACAATGGCAAATCAAAAATTACTGAGGTTACCGAAGCTGATCTCATTGCCCAAGATGCTCAAAACAGAGCGTTGCAAAACGCCAATGATGCTCAAGATGCTCAGACAGCAAGCAACGCTAATAATGAACAAAATAACTTAGACCAACAATATGCTAATTCATTAGCTAGAGGCAATGACTATTTAACTTGGAACGAAATTTCTTCTGGCCGACTAAATGTAAATCGTACTATAACAAATGTTGCTTTGAATAAACGTACTAGTCAGTCATCCACTCAAGGAGGATCTTCGATGTTGGCTGTTGATGGAGTACTCACCAACGCATCCAGTAGTGGCTATACCGCAACCGCTGATGGAACCAATAACTGGTGGCTGGTGGACTTGGGAGCCGAATATAGTATTGATAAAATAATAGTCTATCCTCGTGGTGATATTTCAGTAAGTTCTGCCTTGGGACAATACAAAGTTTCCATTTTAAATAGTGGTAATGTTCCAACCTGGTCAAAAACTGGTTCCACTTCAGATTCTACCTATATTCCTATTGAAATTAGTGCTTTAGACACTTCAACTGTCTCTGGTTTAGTGGCAGGCGCTAATGGTACACCGTCTAACGGACGCTATGTAAAAATAGAAAGAACTGATTCTGGGCCACTCCAACTAACCGAGGTTCAAGTTATGGGAGCTCAAAATCTAGTTGTCTTTGATAACGCTGGCAGTAATGTCAATATTTACCTTAACTCTGGTGAGATGGCGAGTGATTATACCGGAACATTATATTTTGATTCGAATGGTCCAGTTAGTGGTATCAAAGTCTTCGCCTCAATGATTAAAAAAGCTGGTTCCTCAGAAAATTTAATATCATTTGATACTATTTTCTCTCTACTAAAGATGGGTGTAGCTCGAGTGGATAAAGTAACCAATCAGGTTCAAGATGTTACTCCACAAGTCAACCCTAACCTTATTAATCAAGTGGTTCAGATAGGGGACAGTATCACTATGGATACAAAATATTATTATGCCGTAGTATATGATGGTTTAATTAAAACAATTGGCCAACTTCGAGGCACTCTAACACCCGGGCAATATATTTTACGCACCGAAATTCGCGACAACAACAACAACAATATTGATGTGAATAATATTTACTTCACAGTAAGTTAGTGGTTGTGATATAATTAACATAAATGCGCAAAGTTTTTTCCAACATTTTGGGCTGCTTGATACTAGTATTTTTATTGTTGTCTATATTAAAACCGGTTGACGTTTCTGCCGAAAACAACCCAGAGGATATGGTTGACACTACTACTGCACAAAATAGACTAGATGCGACAACGGGGGCACAAACATCAGAACAACAGAGTGCCGCCATACAACAAACTCCTGACGCCACAACAATACCCACAAATGACGCTGCAGGAGCTGCTCAAGCAGATGCAAATACAAGTACAATTCCAGATGCAACAACTGACACAGCTGGAGATGCTCAAGCAGACGCAACAACAAATACAGGTGATGGGTCTCACACTGCAGGTCCTATTGAAGAAGCACCTGCAGTCGCTGGAGCTCCGGCAGACCCAACAGGACAAAGTATTTTAAATTCAAAACTTACTGTTACACCTCCCAAGGATGAAACCGCTTGGTCTTGGTTTACCCTAATTGGTGGTCCGATCGGCTTGGTCGCACGTCTCTACGCTTGGCTATTAAACATGCTAATCATGCCATTGTTATCTGGGATTTTAGATTTTACAACCAGAGCCATGAATAGTGTTCTTCAATTCTCTCTTGATACAAAAAATTATGACAGCTCTAGCGCGACCGGTTCTGCTATTCAAATGGGCTGGGTGTTAATTCGTGATATTTTAAACATCGCGTTTATTTTCTTGTTAATTAAAAGTGCTATCGAGGCCATCACCGGAAAGGGAATCAACCAAAAGCTTATTCGAGACATAATCATCGCCGCCTTATTTGTTAATTTTAGTCTCTACCTTACGAAACTTGTAATAGATGTTTATAATATTTTTGCCGTTTCTATTTATAATTCCATTGTACAAGTAATTCAAAACGGGGCAGGGGGCGACAACGTTGGCCAAAACATCTGGTTGGTTATGTGGTCCGGCTCTAATCTAAATCCTTTTGCTGGTGATATGAGTAATCTAGCGGCGATGCAAAACAGTGGTCTCTCTGCTTATATCAAGGTCTATACTATGATCGGTTTCATGTGTGTAGCAATTTGGGTCTTCTTTAAAATGACTTTAATGTTTTTATCTCGCGCGATTGCCTTTATGATCTTAATGATTACGTCGCCAATATATTTTATCGGTCCGCTAGTACCTCAACTTCAAGGCTACGCCAAAAAATGGTTTCCGGAATTAAATGCCGCTGGATTGATGGCTCCACTCTTTTTAATTCTTCTTTTTATTGTTGTTAAAATGATTAACGACCCGGCCTTTATTGCCATGATTCAAAGAATGGGCACTGAAAGCAAAGTTGATATCGCTGGAACCCTTTATTTTGTATTAATTCTAGGTTTTCTACATAAATCTATGGAGATTGTTAAGGAAAACTCTGGACAGCTCGGTAGCTGGATAGACAGTAAAGCTAAACAGGGAATCGGTTTGGCAGTTGGAACAACCGCAGCGATTGTTACTGGTGGGGCAGCTTTGGCGACTAGGGGAGCAGCGGCTTCAACCTTACGAAACAAACAACTACTTGGTGAAGCAGCTCGTGAAGGAGTTGGTGGAGATGCGGCTCGTGCTAAACTAGCGGCGGCTCAAAGACGTTACGAAAATCCGCTCTTTGGTATGGAAAAATATGGCAAGTATGGCAACCAAGCCTTGGGTATGGTTGGTATCAAACCTGACAATGGTGGCCTTGGCTTTATGTCCCCAGATCTTACGGCAAAATACGATATGAAGAATCCTCCAAAGAGAGGCTTGGAAAGTCTCAAGGAGGCTATCTCACCAAACGGAGCTACTGCAGACGCTCAAAAGGATTTGAAGAAAAAACAACGTGAAATTGGTAAGGTCCTAATTGGTGCTCGTAAAGACAAGGAGAAAGAAGAAAATGAAATAGCGGCTGAAGAAATGACCAAGAAACACAACCTTTCTGCTGAACAGAGAGACGCTCTCAAAACAGCTGATGAAGGAGTTAAAGCATCTAAAGAAGAGGCCAAGAAAAAAGAAGATTTATGGAAAGATGAATATGAGAAACATGCTGATGTTAAAGCTCTTAATAAAGTTAACAAAGATT
This sequence comes from uncultured Candidatus Saccharibacteria bacterium, assembly GCA_964583845.1. Lineage (GTDB taxonomy): Bacteria > Patescibacteriota > Minisyncoccia > Phycocordibacterales > GWA1-40-21 > JBAWVR01. Next base: position 31,985 of record CAZOXG010000004.1, on the reverse strand, counting down.
TAGAGGCTATCGACAAACAAATTAATACAGCCAGTATGAAATTAGTTGCTCTACAAGCCGCTGGCGCTACTGCGGCTCAAATTACTGCGGCTAAGCTAGTCCTTACCGATCCAGCAACTGGACTCAACAAGAAACAAGCTGACGCAGCTGCAGAAAAGACGGCAGCTCTCGCTAGAATTAATGCCGATGCTAATTTGGTTGGTAAAGTTAACCGAACCACTGGTGAGTATGAACTCAATAGAACCAAAAAAGATGAACTTGATGATATTAAGAAGAAATTTGCTGAGGATAATTATGGTAAGACTTTTGCCGACCTGGAAGCCGAGAGAGCCGCTGCAGAATCTGCTATCCAAGGAGCTGCTGCAAATATTCAAAGAGAAACAAAGAACATTACTTCTCAAGCTAATGACTTGGCTGCTGCTGCAAGTAGAACAGCCACTCCGGCTCTAGCCAATACTCTTCTTACCGCTTTGTCCAGTAACAGAGTTAGTGCAATGAAACCAGAAGAAGTCGAATCACTTAAAGCTATTGCGGAAAAAATGTCTAAAAATATTGATTTTGCTCAAAACCAAGCTGAATTGATTCAACTTGCGGATGAAATAAACAGTCGTAAGAGACGACTTGCCAATGCGGTTAGAAACGAAATGAAATCATAATAAAAAAACATGAACGACAAATTAAAAGCAAAATTAAGTGAGGAGTTTGCAACCCTTCCCAAAGCCTTGCAAGATGTTGTTTCCGGACCTGAATTACCAACAGTTATTCAGAATATAACTCGCAAATTTGGACTATTAATTAATCAATCATCCGTTTTAGAGACAGAAATCGTTTTAGTATTATTTGGGTTGGAAAGTTATTTTGATTTGGCTGGCAATATTGAGAGGGAAATGCAAATTCCCAAAGACAAAGCCGAGGCTATCGCCAAGGAAGCTGACGAACAAATAATTTCTAAAGTCAAAGATCTCCTTATTGAGTCCGCAACAATAGAGGAGAATAAACTTATTGAAGAAGTTCCGATCGAAAAGAACCCGCCTATAGCTGAAAATATTATACCAATTGAGGTGATTAAAGATCAGATTTCAGTTCCGGCAACAAACATTCCAGTTAATATCAAGATTCCAGTTACCAATAGCTGGGCCACCGCCAAGCCAATAATCAATCAACCTATATTTGAGAATACCTATCAAAACCCACCTCTTACACCAACAGTAACACCGACATTAACGCCAGTCACGCCAACAGGATCACTATTAGATAGTCGTCTAAACAAAAATGTTACAACAATAAACACCGGGGAAGGAAGCATCAATCTTAATCAGGAAAAGAAACCCAGTCGAGATCCTTACCGAGAACAGGCAATCTAAATCAAAACCACCAGGAAACTGGTGGTTTTGATTTAGAACCAATGTTTCCGTCTCCGCGAGATACTCAGAAGCGGTCCAGGAATCAAAGTTGGTCCTACTACCAAATAAAAATAAAGACGGATTGCTTCGGAATACCTCGCAAAGACAACCAAAATGTATTTCGTGATTCAATACAATAAAACTAGTTACTCTGGTTTTTTCATTTCCGCCCAGTCACACAAGAAAACATATTATTTTAATTTAAAGTAATCTTTAAACCACAACCCACTTATATCTAATTTTATTTTGCTAAAAAACGTTTTCACTGATAAAATGTAATCATGCAATTTCAGGTTCCTCAATATATTGAAGTGGAAGCAAAAATTGTGGGCTTTTTAACTTTAAAACAGTTTATTTATTTGGCGGGGGCGGCCGCGGGAGTAGGGGCTGTCTACATTCTAACCAAATCTTTTTTTCTAACCTTGATTATTCCCGCTCCTTTAGTTGTCTTAGCCTTACTTTTAGCTTTTTATAAAGTCAACAACAAACCTTTTGTTTATATTATGGAAGCAGCTTTTAAATATCTCTTTTCCAAAAAACTTTATATCTGGAAAAAAGTTGCTAAACCGGTAGAAGCCAGTCTGACCAAAAAAGCCGAGGATCCAATTCAAGAAAACGTCGCTTTTATGCCCAAATTATCTTCCGCCAGTAAGTTACGTAACCTAACTTGGAACTTAGATGTCTCTAAAGGCCAAGACTCTTCTAACAAATAACCACTATGTCTTCATCAGTTAATTCAAATCCATCCCAAGATTTCGTACCTATCAAAGAGGTGCGCGACGGTGTTATTACTCTAAAAGATGGGTCAATGCGTTCAATTGTAATGGTTTCTTCTTTAAACTTTTCTTTGAAGTCAATCGACGAACAAACTTCCATCATCATGCAATTTGAGAGTTTTTTAAACGCTTTAGATTTTTCGATTCAAATTTTTATTGAATCAAAACGAATAGATATCAGACCTTACATCGCTCTACTAGAAGAGAGATATAAAGTTCAATTAACTGACCTTCTAAAAATTCAAATTAGAGAATACATTAGTTATATCAAAGACTTGACCGAAAACAGAAGCATTATGAAAAAGAATTTTTATGTTTCTATTTCCTACACTCCAACCATACTTAATGCCAAAAAGGGAGTATTGTCATCAGTTTTTGGTGGTAGTAAAGATAATGCCCAAGAAAAGAATCTAACTTTCGAACAAAACCGTCTCCAACTAGAACAAAGAGTGGGTGTGGTACAGCAAGGTCTTAGCCGTTGTGGTCTCCGTAGTCAACTATTAGGAACCGACGAAGTCGTCGAGTTGTTCTATAAATTATTTAATCCTGGTGAAATGGAAAAACCAATAAAAAACAACTAATAATATGGGAATATTTAATTTTTTTAAGAGTAAGGATAAGAATGTGACTACGGACCAAAATTTTTTACCGCAAGATATTTACAATGCTGGCACTTTGGAATTGCAAGATATTTTAGCTCCTTCAGCTCTAAAAATAAATCCGAAGGAGATAAATTTAGGCGACAAAATTGTCCGAACTTTTTTCATTATTTCTTATCCTCGTTTTCTTTCCGAAGGCTGGTTTTCCCCAATTATCAATATGGATACAGTATTTAATATTTCCATTTTTATTCATCCAATTGATACCGCTCAGATCTTAAAAAAGTTTCAGAGAAAATTAGCGGAGGTTCAATCACAAATCAATGAAAGAGAAGAGAAAGGGCTTGTTCGTGATCCTCAATTAGATACCGCTTATCAAGACTTGGAAACTTTGCGCAGTAATTTAACCCAAGCTCAAGAAAAACTTTTTGATTTTGGTTTATATATTTCAATAGTTGGTTCTGATAGTTCCGAACTAGATAAAATTGAATCCGAAATCAAATCCGTTTTGGAAGCTCAAATGATCTATGTTAAACCTGCTCTTTTCCAACAAGAGCAAGGCTTTCGTAGTATTTTGCCAACCTGTTCTGACGAATTAAACATTGTTACCAAACTAAACACTGGTCCATTAGCCACTATTTTTCCCTTTACTTCTTTTGACCTAACTCAAGAAGAGGGAATTCTCTATGGTATCAATCGCCACAATAACAGTTTAGTTATTTTTGATCGTTTTAAACAAGATAACTACAACTCTGTAACTTTCGCCAAGGCTGGTGCTGGTAAATCCTATGCCACAAAATTAGAGATTTTGAGAACTTTAATGTTTGATGTTGATGTTATTATTATCGATCCAGAAAACGAATATAAATATTTAACTGAGTCCGTGGGAGGAAAATATTTTAACGTTTCCCTTAATTCCAACAATCACATCAACCCGTTCGACCTGCCGATTCCTCGTGAGGAAGAATCTCCAGCTGACGTTCTTCGCACAAATACTATTAATTTAGTTGGTCTTTTCCGTCTTATGTTGGGCGGTCTAACCCCCGAAGAAGATGCAATTGTTGACCGAGCCATCACCGAAACATACGCTTTGAAAGATATTTCTCCAGAGTCTGATTTTTCTTCGATTGAGCCACCACTTCTATCCGACTTTGAAATGGTTTTATCTGGTATGGAGGGGGCAGGGTCATTGATCCAAAGATTAACTAAATATACCCGCGGTTCCTGGTCTCAGTTTATTAATAAACCAACCAGTGTCGATATTGATGCGAAACTAGTAGCTTTTTCTATTCGTGATATGGAAGACGACCTAAAGCCAGTGGCTATGTATATTATTACTCACCATATTTGGAACGTGGTTCGTAAGAAACTTAAAAAAAGACTTCTGGTGGTGGACGAGGCTTGGATTATGATGAAATCAGAAGATGCCGCTTCTTTCTTATTTGGAATGGCTAAACGTGGACGTAAATACTATTTAGGCATCGCGACGATTACTCAAGATGTGGACGACTTCTTAAAATCACCTTACGGCCCAGCAATTATTACCAACTCATCTATTCAAATACTTCTCAAGCAATCACCGTCATCGATGGATAATCTACAGAAAGTTTTCAATCTAACCGATGAGGAAAAATTCTTACTTTTGGAAACAGAAAGAGGGGAGGGTATCTTCTTTGTTGGACTTAAACATGTAGCTATCAAAATAGACGCTTCATATACTGAGGATCAGATTATTACCTCAGACCCATCTCAAATTCTTGCTATGGAAAAGGCCCGACAGGAAGTTGGTCAAGAATAACTGCTTTGTATTTCCTAGAAAAAAAAACTATGGTAAAATACAACTAGGATGAAAAGAAAAATTTTAATAAAAGTCTTTGTACTTATCTTTGTATCTTTAGTATTTTTACCATCTTCTAGTTTTGCTCAGTCCAATACTGGCTCAGTCCAGTCTGTTGAAGTTATGTCAAAAATTGACTCTATGAGAGTCCAGTTGAAGAGTATTCAGTCTTCAATAGAAATCAGTCCAGCTTTTCCAAAACCAGGCACTAACGCTTACGCCATCATCTCCTCCAAAGATGCGGATCTTGATCTAGCAAAAATATCTTGGTTTGTTAATGATAAACTAGTTGCGACTGGACGAGGTTTAAAAAACTATACTTTTATTACTGGAAAAACTGGTAAGGAAACTACAATTACCGCAGTAACTGATATGGATGATGGCCAAACCGGAAAAACCACTGTTACCATCAAATCTAGTGAAGTTGTCTTGCTTTGGGAAGCTGCTTCCTATGTTCCTCCATTTTACAAAGGTAAAGCCCTGCCTCCACAAAATGGTTTAGTAAAAATTATTGCCTTACCAGATATGGCCGGCCTTACTGGGGCAAAATACACACCAAAAAATCTTCTATATAAGTGGAAAATAAATGAAACTCTAAACAGCGATGCTACTGGTCTAGGAAAAAGTTCTTTTTCATATATAGACAACCAATATGTCACTGATGGCAATTCTATAACTACCGAAGTTTCTACCCCAGACGGTTCTACCATGAATCAAAGTTCAGTTTTTGTTGGACAATTTACTCCTAAAATACTTTTTTATGGTGAAAATACTTTACTAGGACGTTTATTTAATGTTGCTATAAGTGACTTTTCCTATTCGAGCAATAGTAAAACCAAGATCAGCGCTGAACCATATTTCTTCACAAATTCTCGTAATTCACCCAACCTACAATACTCTTGGAATATTGACGGAACTGCGGTAGCAATGAATGAACCGGTCATGGATTTATCCCGTTTAAGTACCGGCCCAAACCTTAATTCTGTTATCAACCTTAATGTAAAAAATTTGAATATTTTTTTACAAGGAGCGAGTGCTAGTATTGGAACTCAAACAGACACCTCTACTAATGGGGGAGAGTATGATTTAAATCAAATATAATCTATGAAAAAGCTTATTAAAATATTTCAGCTTGGTTTATTAGGACTCATAATTTTTGTTTTTTTTGGTATTGCAAATTCAGCTTTTGCCGTAGAGGCTACGGCCGTAAAAACCGGGGAACGAAAAATAAACATCATGGAAAACTTATCGTCCTCTACTCCAGGAACGATTAGTTACAAACCTCTTACAGATATACCTGGCATACCAAGAAACACTGATGGGACAATAGCTACCAATCTCGCTGGTTTCCTACGAGCTATTTTTAACCTAATGATTGGTATCGCTGTACTTTTAGCCGTCATCTTTATATTCTGGGGAGGCTTTCAGTATGCCACTTCAGAAGCCTTGGGAGTAAAAGCTTCGGCAAAAAAAGATATTGAAAATGCCCTGTATGGCTTGGGTATGGCTTTGGCTTCTTGGTTATTGCTCTACACCATCGACCCACATTTGATTAGTTTAAATATTACGTCAGTCACCCAAGACACTACAAGCGCCCTAGCAGGAAAATTTGGTGACTATTCCGCTGCTGATGCAGCTCTGATAAAGCAAGCCCGTATGACTCAATCAGCTTCCAAAGCTGAATTAGATGCCGCCACCTTAGCAGCAGACACCAACCAAGCAAAAATTACTGCTATAGAAAATTATCTCGCTGATAATGATGCAACCTTAACTCAAGCTGAAAAGGATCAGAAACTAGCCGAGGCTGAAGAATTAATAGCCGCGCAAGCCACTTTAGATGCAACGAAAAAAGAAAAGGAAACCGAACATGCATCAGACCGTGTAAATTCTGGGCTAATAGCCTTACAAACATCTCTAAATAAAGGCGGGGTAAATGGGGCCATTCTTGATGACCCAAAAGCTTGGGCGACTTTTGAGAAAGAGAAAGGCAATCTATCTTTTATGGCCAATGATTCATCTATAGCTCTCTATCGGGCAGATATTGAAAAATTGGGTACACCAGAACAATTAAAAACCTTCGACCAAAATGTTCTAGCCTATAAGACTGTAACCAACCTAACTGAAAAAACTGCCACTTATAGTTGGAGCATTACTCAAGCACCTGGTGGTATGGGTGCCACTATAGGAGGTGACTCATCTAAGGCCCAACCTGCTTACATAGATGCTGTAATAGATACACAAAACACAATCTCCACGCTAAGACAACAGGGAAACACTCAGCTCGCGTCTGATTTAAAAACAAGGCTTGTAGATCTCAATACCAAATTTGTTAAAAGTCATCCTAATTATGAACTCACCGCAGGTGGGGCTCAAGTTAAACAAAAACAAGTAGAAGAAAAAACCGGTCCTCTAGGTATGCCTGTAAAATAATACTAAAAATATCATGCCAAATAAAAAAATAATTATTGTTGTTGGTATAATCTTATTACTGATTTTTGGTTTTATAATTTATCTTTTTATACCAAAAAATAATGCAGTGATTCCAACAACTGGTACTTCCACTACTGTTCGTGCTCGTCCAGGAACTTATATTACAAATATTTTTAATAATGGCAGTTCCACTAATCAAAACACTAATCAAAACAATCAGCAAACAACACCAACTCAGACGAATATTGTTCCAAGTTTAAGACAAATATCCCAGAATCCTATTTCTGGCTATAATATTTTTAGCCTAGGTACTTCCTCAAAAGTCATCTACACCGATCGAGCTTCGGGCAACACTTATCAAACAAACTTAGATGAAATAAAACTAGAAAGACCGACCATCAATCCTATTCCAACTGTTTATGAGGCGAATTGGTCTAACCGTGCTAATTTAGTGGCGATGAGATTCCTAAAAGGGAACACTGATACTATAAAAACTTTTATTGGACAAATTGCCACAACTAGCACTTTGAATAGTAATCTAACTGGAAAATTCTTACCTGACAATATTACCCAGGTGGCTATCAATCCTAACGGCGACAAAATCTTTTACTTGGTAAATGGCAGTACTGATTCGTTCGGTTATATAGCAACAACCAAGATAACTGACGGTCAACAAAAATTTACTTCTCCCGCCAAAGAGTGGTTGGTTGATTGGCCAAAGAATGACACTATCATTATGACCACCAAACCATCAGCTCAGGCTTTGGGTTATGTTTACAGCTTAAATACCAACACTGGGGCCTTTAATAAACTATATGGTGGCATTGTTGGTCTAACTACTCTTTTCAATAAAGACTTAACTAAATCCTTATATTCAAAAAGTATTGATAATGCGTTCACCTTAGGATATTATGACGCGGTTAAAAACGAGACCAAGACTGTGTCATTTAAAACCCTGCCAGAAAAATGTGTCTGGAGCAATGTTAGTCAAGGCTCTGTCTATTGTGCCATTCCAGCAAAAATCTATTCTGGTGACTATCCCGACATCTGGTATCAAGGGGAAGTTAGTTTCGAAGACGAGATTTGGAGAATAGATCTAGATACCAATAAAACCACTAGAATCTATAATGTCATGTCACCTGTAAACTATAAAGGTCTTGACGCTATAAATCTCAAACTAAATCCTACCGAAAAATATCTGACTTTTACCGATAAAAATTCACTCCAATTATTTGTTCTAAACTTAACTAAATAACTTAAAAAACGGCCGTCTGCCCTGGGCAGACGGCCGTTTTTGTTTTAAGTTTTATATACTACCACTATCCTTGTCCTCCACATATTTAATCACCAATCTTCTACCTCGTCCGAAACCAACTGACTCTGTCTTAATGTTATTTTGTCCAGATAGAGCATCGTGGACAATCATACGTTCATAAGGAGAAAGGGGATCCATAACAATCTCTTTCTTGAAATCCCGAGCCTGATTAGCCAGGATTAGAGCTTTGTTCTTCAATCTCTCAAGGTTAGCTCGTTGGTAGTCATTAACATCGATTGTGAAGCGATAAATAGGCTTCTCCGCTAGTTTTTCTTCACCTTCTGACTTATCCTCTTCGTCCTCAACAATCTTCTTGATCAAGTGAGTAAAGGCCATAAACAATTCGCCGTCTCGTCCAATTAAGGAGTTTTCTTCTCCAGTTCTAATCATATAAACATCTGAACCACGTCTCTCATCGGTAATGACTTCCAAACTAGAAAAGGGAACAGACATCGCTTCCAACAACCCTGTAATAACTTTTTTTATTTCTGCTCGTTTTTGTTCAAACATAAAATTATTTATTAATTTTTCTTATAAATACGTCTAATATACAACTCTTGGCCAATCATAAATAAATTACTAGTTGTCCAATAGATGGAAATAACGGCTGGCAGGGTAGCAGCGGCAATCAATACGAAGACTGGCATAACATACTTCATTTGAGTATTCATACTTTTAGCTAATTCGTCTTTAAAATTAGACTCCGTTCCTATTTTCTTGGGGATTGCAGGTAAAGCTAGGCGAATCTGATAAAATTGAGAAACTGCCGCTAAAATCGCAATTATTATATTCTTCTGAGTAATGTCCACAAAACCTAAAAACTTCATACTAATAGAGTCCGGGGTTGGAATAAAAGAATAGAGAAGTGAGGTATCTACTTTTGGTAAACCGCCTTGAAAAAAAATGTAATATAGAGCAAACAAGATTGGTAATTGAATCAAGACCAAGAGAATACCTGAAAAAGGATTAATTTTTTTCTCTTTGTAGAGAGCCATTATTTTAATGGTTTCTTGTTGCTTGTTACCTTTACTATTCTTCTTAATCTCATCTACGTCAGCTTGAATGTCTTTCATTAATAACTGAGTTCGAACAGATTTCTTGGAAATAGGGAAGAGTAGTAGTTTTATTAAAATAGTAAAAAGAATAATCACCAAACCTGCATCCAACCAAGGGACGAGATCAAAAAGTCCTATAAGACCATTATATAAGGGTATATAGAAGAAAGTATCAAAAAAATGTGCCATTTATTTATTCTAGACTAAAACAGACACTTTTTCAATTGACAATAGGGTATTGCTGAGCGGTATTAAATACCACTTTCATCCATATTTAAAACAATAGAATAAGGCTTAGCCTCGTTCTATTTAAATAAGACCATTTTTTTTAAATATATCTTTAATTTCTAGACTTATTTCCGCAATAGACAGGTCAATAACTCTCTTTTTGATAGATAAAATAATCTCATTTGTTGTCTTAACTTCAGGTAATATTCCTCTTAAAACCTCATAAACCAATCTTTTGGAACGATTTCTAGCCACCGCAGTTTTTTCGGTTTTTTTATTAATGATTACTAAAAAACGGCTAACTTTAAGGTTTTTACTACCTAAAATATTAAAAATAAAGTGAGGGGAGCGTAAAAAACACCCAGATTTCATCACTGGAATAATCAACTCTTTTGGCACCTTTTGTTTTTTCGCTAACATATTGGATATAATAACATAAAAACACAGCGAGAGCTGTGTTTTTATTACTAAACTGTAAGTTTGCGGCGACCCTTCTGACGACGACGTTTTACAACGTTCTTACCGTTCTTAGATTTAGCACGAACTAAAAACCCGTGGGTAGTAGCGCGTTTCTTTTTCTTAGGATTATATGTGAATGACATAACAGGCACAGTATTACATTATTTTATAAAAAAATCAACCCTTGGGGAGAGTATAAGTATATAGTATATGTATAAGGTAAAACTTTAATACAATACGTCTTATTATAACAAACAGCGTAGTATCTATTTATCAACAGGGAATATTGCCTAAAAGTGTGTTGTAGAAGTGCTATTAACAGCCTATCCACAACTTATCAACATATTTTTATTTTATCCACAAGTGCTTATGGGATAAAATAGAGTATATAATTTAGCTTTAATAATTAAGTACCGCCAAATACTATGGATAACAAAAAACTTTGGGAAAATGTTTTGAACGCTGTTGAACTGGAATTGTCATCCATTAATATCAGTACCTGGTTCAAAGACACCTTTATTCTTAAACAAGATGATGGGGTAGTTTACTTGGCAGTTCCAAGTGTTTTTATCAAGGACTGGATTTATAATAAATATCACAAACATATTCTTAAAAGTTTACGTACCTTTGGAGAACATATTCGTAATGTTGAATATATAATTCACAGCGCCGCTCCAAAAAAAATAGAGGAGCAAAAGAAACCAGTTTCTAACACCAACACTCTTTCTTTACATGAAAACTTTGTTAACAAAGAAGACAATCTTAACCCTAAATATACCTTTGATACCTTCGTAGTAGGACCTTTTAACGAACTAGCCTATGCGGCCGCTCAAGCCATCATGAAGAAACCTTCGGTTTACAACCCTTTATTCTTTTATGGTGGAACCGGTCACGGTAAAACTCATTTAATTCAGGCTCTAGGCAATCACTTCAAAAGAAACTACCCTGATAAAAAAACATTTTATCTCACTTCCGAAAAATTTGTTGCTGATCTTATGAATGCTATTAGTGGGGGAGTAATGGAGGGTAATAAATTTAAAGAAAAATATCGTAAGTTTGATTTTTTAATTGTGGACGATATTCAATTTATCGCTGGTAAGGATAAAACTATGGAAGAGTTTTTCCATTTGTTTAACAATTATTTTGACAATAATAAACAAATCGTCTTTTCTTCCGATAAACACCCTAATTTTATTCCAGGCTTAGAGGATCGTATCAAATCACGTTTTAACTCCGGCATGATCGTGGAAATCCCTATTCCAGACTTTGAATCACGTCTCCAAATCTTCCGCAAGAAGTCTGAATTTCATAATGTTAACCTAACTGATGAAATAATTACCTTTTTAGCTCAGAATGTTGAGGGTAATATTCGAGAAATGGAGGGAGTTATCAATAGTATTAAGTGTCATATGGAATTAAAGGGTAAAGATCTGAATATTAACGACATCAAGAATCTTATTAAAAATAACTCTAAACCCAAAAAATCGACTTCTGTAAAAGACATCGTTAAAATGGTCAGTGAATTCTATAATATTGAAGAAGAAAATGTATATGAGAAGAATCGAAAGAAAGAATTTGTTAAACCCCGCCAAGTTATTATGTACATTTTAAGAGAAGACTTTGATATATCCTATCCTTCAATAGGGGAGAAGATGGGTGGACGAGATCACACCACAGTTATGCACTCTTGTGAAAAAATGAAAAACGAAATTCAGAGCGATAATACCTTAGCCGATGAAATCAGACAATTAAGACAGATGTTGAAATAGTGTGGATAACCAGTTAATAAGACTGGGAAAAAACTGTGAAGAAGATGTGTAGAAAAAGAGACTTATCAACAGACTTTCAAAAACACCGAAGTTAAACACTTTCTACACTACTTCAATCAACAGGTTGTTAATAACAAAATTTAAAAATACCAATTAAAATAAGCTTTAAAAAAGATATCAACATATTAACACTACTATTAATAATAATAAGATTTAATATATAAATAACTAATAAATACTAATATGAAAATAGAATGCTTGAGAGAAAAGTTAATAAGTGCAGTTTCTAAGGTAGAGAAAGTAACAGGGAAGAATATTTCTTTACCGGTCTTGGCTTGTATTTTGTTAGAAGCAAAAAATGGTAATTTAAGTTTGAGAGCTACGAACTTAGATCTTGGTATTGAAATTTCTATACCAGCTAAAGTGGAAGAAGAGGGTATTGTTGCTGTTTCTGGTTCAGTCTTAAATAACTTTATTTCTAACTTACAAAATGAAAAAGTTGTAAAAATGGCAACTGACGGTGGTAATTTAAAGGTGTCATCAGAAAGTAGTCGTGCAACGCTCAAAACGCTCCCTGCTGAGGATTTTCCAACGATTCCGCAGATAGATGAGGGTGATAGCTTTAAAATCGCTACAAACGAGTTTTTACGCGGATTAAGGGGGGTTTCTTACAGTGCTGCTGTTAGTGGAATCAAGCCAGAATTATCTAGTGTTTATTTATATTCAAACGATAAAGATTTAGTTTTTGTCGCTACCGACTCTTTTAGGTTAGCGGAAAAGAAAATTCATCTTAAAAAAGAGTTGGAAAACATTAGTTTATTAATTCCCTCAAAGAATGTCTCTGATATTTTAAGAATAGTTGAAGATTCTAAAGATGATTTAGAAGTTAATTATAATAAAAATCAAATTTCTTTGTCTTTTGATTCAATTTATATAGTTTCTAGAGTAATTGATGGAGTTTTTCCAGATTATCGTCAAATAATTCCAAAAGAACACAAAACTGAAGTTGTGGTTTTAAAACAAGATTTAGTTTCTTTTCTTAAAATATCAAATATTTTTTCCGATTCTTTTAATCAAGTAAATATTAAAATCCAACCAAAGGAATCTATTTTTGAATTAAAAACCAAAAATTCTAATGTTGGCGAAAACGTAAATAGTATTCAGGCTAGTCTAATAGGGGAGGATATTGATGTTAATTTTAATTACAAATATATTGTTGACTGTTTTTCTTCTGTGGAATCAGACAGTATTGTTTTGCAATTTAATGGAATGAATAGACCGTTATTAATTTCCGGTGTATCGGATAAAAGTTTTGTTTATATTGTAATGCCAATGAATAAATAATGTTTGGAAATATTTCACAATATTTAGAAAAAATCTCTAAGGTATATAACCAAAATATCTCTCTTCGTGAAGCTGTTGTTGGATCATTAAAAGATTTGGTAAAAATAGAGCTTTCTGATAAAGATTTAATTTTAAAAAATGGTATTTTAAATATTAAAACTAATCCAGTTATTAAAACTGAGATTTTTATTAAGAAAAAGAGAATAATAGAGGAAATTAATAAACGCTTAGGAGAGAAGAAAGTATTTGATATTAGGTAACTGTAATAGTTAAAAAAAACAGCTCAGATGAGCTGTTTTTTGTTAATTATTTTACTTGCAAATTAATTATTGATTCACCACGGTTGGAAATTTTGTCATAGACCACTAATTTAAGTTCATTATTATCTTGTATATCAGGATCTTCACTCGGGGTGAAAGAGAAGAGATAGGGTGATTCAGTTGTTACTCCTTTATAGTTACCATTGAGATAGTATTCGATTTTATCTATTGGATAGACAGCAGAAATACTTAATCTAACAAATATTTTTTCCGTTTTATTATATACAGTATTAGTAACTGGGTTAGTAATTTCTATTTTAGGTTTATTTTGTTCAGTGTGAATATTATCGATTGCTACTGGAGGAATGTTTGGTGATTGAGGGTGATTTAATAACCAATTTTGGATACTGTATTCCCAATTACTGAATTGATAATCTGAAGCTGGATTTTCTGGTTTTGGTCCAAGGGGGGTTTTCTTGTCCACCCAGTAGAGGATAGAGTGAATATTGGTAATAGATTTTTCTTCACGGGTTTCAGAAGGTGTTAATTCGGTGGCGAGTAAACCAGAAATTTTATCAATAAAGAAAGTATCATTACCTTGCCAGAAACCTCTCAAAACAGGTTTTAATTGTTTGTCGATTTCTTGTGGTTTTTCAAACTTTTCATCCGGAACAATTTTAAGAGCTTCTTTCATTAAGGCCATAAACATCGGTCCAGTTATTGTGCCAGCCACCTTCTTATCCATTGGAGTATTGTTGTTGTTACCAACCCAAGTTCCAATAGTAATACTTGGAGTGTAACCCATTATCCAACCATCCTTGTAGTCATTAGTTGTACCAGTTTTAGCAGCTACATCACGACCAGGAAAGTAAAGAGCTGAACGAAGACCGTAGACTGGAGAACGAGCCTGGTTGTCGGATAAGATACTGGTTATTTGAAGAGCAGTGTTTTTATTCAAAACCTCTTCTGGTTTTGGAGTAAAATCTTCTAAAACATTTCCATCCTTATCCTCGATATGAATAATTCCAGTATATTTATTACGAATACCATAATTAGCGAAGACACTATAAGCACTAGTTATATCAAGTAACGAAACTTCACCACCTCCTAGAACTAGAGTTAAACCATATTGCTCCGGAGTACTCAAACTTTCAATACCCATATTACGAGCGGTACGAATAGAGTCAGCAATTCCTGCTAAATATAAAGTTTTAATAGCGGGAACATTTCTTGATTGAGCTAGTGCATTTCTCAAAGATATTGGGCCGACAAAGTTACCGTCATAATTTTGAGGCATATAACAATCTTCTGGATTGGTACTTGGATCAATTGGTGTACCAACAGCATTACAGGTGCTTTGAAACTCAGTAGGAACATCAAACAAAACTGTATCAGGGGTGTAACCTTTATTGAAGGCAGTGGCATAAACGAAAGGTTTGAAAGTCGAACCTGGCTGACGATGGGCTAAAGCGACATTAAAATTACCGTCAATATCTTTGTCAAAATAATCACGAGAACCAACCATGGAAAGAATTTGTCCAGTTCGAGGATCAATAGCTACCATAGCGGCATTTTCAGCGTTAAATTCAGTTTTGTTACCTAAAGCATATTTTTTAACCAATTCTTCAGTTTTTTGTTGGAGATCGTAATTGATGGTAGTGATTACTTTAAGTCCTCGCTCTTGGATGGCTTGAGTGCCATATTTTTCTTCTAGATATTGTTTGATAAAAGTAATAAAGTGGGGAGCTTTAATACCAGTCTTTTCTTGAGGTTTAAAAGTAACTTTTTCAGCTTTTGCTCTATCATAATTTTCTTGTGAGATAAATTTATTATCTAACATTTTCAATAAAACTAAATTTTTTCTATCTTCAAGTTTATTTTTATTATTTCCATAAGGAGAATAAAGGGTTGGGGCTTGGGGTAGGGCAGCAATATAGGCTGATTCAGCCAAGTCTAAATCACTAGCTGACTTACCAAAAAAGGTTTTACTAGCTTCCTCAACACCGTAGATACTTCCACCATAAGGATTTTCATTTAAATAGACTTCTAAAATTTGGTCCTTGGTCATCATTCTTTCTAATTTTAACGAAAGAACTAACTCTTTAATTTTTCTAGTGATACTTTTTTCTGTGGTTAAAAGAGAATTTTTGACCACCTGTTGAGTAATGGTTGAACCTCCTTGGCTGTAACTACCGGCACCGATATTTGCAAGAATAGCGCGAAAAATCGAAGATAGACGAATACCATTATGTTGGTAAAATTCGGAGTCCTCAATAGCAACAGTAGCATTTCGTAACTCTACAGAAATTTTATTCAAGGGAACGGAGTTTCTTTTAATACCTTCAAAGACATCATAGAGTAAAATTTGGCCAGTTCGATCGTAAATTTTTGTTGATTGGCTTACTTGGCGGTCATTAAAAGAGTTAAGATCAGGAATCTTAAAAGAGGCAATCCAGAGAAAGGTTGAACCACCCAGTATAAAAATAATAGCTAAACAAATAATAATAAATTTTCTAATGAGCTTTTGATGTCGGTGGCGGAAAAATAGCCCCAAAATCCTTTTTTTAAGCGTTGTCATTGCTCAATCATTTTAGCATTAAAAGGATTAATTACGAAGTTTTATTGAATTACGAAATGACTTAATTGTCCTCGTCTGTCATCCTCGCGAAGGCGGGGATCCAGGGATCTTATAAAGTCTCAATACAAAAAGATAGATTCCTCCCTACGCAGGGATGACAATTCAGGGAGTGATAAACACGCGCAGTAATCCTAATTAAATAACAAAAACAAAACCGCAGGTCACGTATGCGGCCTGCAGTTTTTGTGAATTCCTTATACTAAATACTTATACCTATACTACCCGATTAGTATTCATCCCCACCAAAGTCTTCACTGAAGAAATCTTCATCTTCAAAGGCGCCGTCTAAAGCGTCAGGATTAAAATCCTCATCACCTTCCTTCGGAGTTTTTTCTTCACCCTCTTCTAACTCCTCACCCTCCTTTTCTTCTTTTTCTACCTCTTTCTTTTTTGCTTTTGGCATAGTTGTAATATTTATATTTTTTTATAACCGAATATCTTCGGTCCTCCTATAATAATGTATTCTATAAAACGAATATATTTTTAGCAAGACTTAACAAATTTTGCAAGGGGTGGGTCTTGAAAAAATGTGGACAATTAACCTTTTATGGCGCCAGCTGTCAAAGCAATGGCAATTGCGTCATATTCATCATCGTATTTTATCGGTTCCTTAATTTTTATTAAACGCTCCACCATGGCAATAATTTGTTTTTTATCACTCCTTCCATGACCGGTAACCGCCACTTTTATTTGCATTGGAGTGAATTCTCTAATTTTAAGTCCTTGGGACTTAGCGATGTATATGATGGTGCCACGAGCTTCTGAAACTTTCATGGCGGTCTTGGCGTTGGTTTCAAAGAATAAAGTTTCGATTGAGAGGATATCTGGTTTGTATTTTTTAATAACACTTAAAATTTCCTCTCCGAGTTGTCGAAGTCTTTCTGAATGTTCTTCTTTAGCTAAGGTTTTGAAACAAGTTGAAAACAATAAAGATTCCTTACCATTGATGGGGGATTTTTCAATTACTGCGATTCCCATTCTTTCATATCCAGGATCGATACCCATAATAATCATGAGATTATTATAGTATATGTATTAGGTATAAGTATAGGTATAGAGTGGCGGTGTGAGTATAAGTATGTAGTATAAGGAACATAAAAAACTGGTAGTCGCCATGGGCGGACTACCAGTTTTCCCTTATACCTATACTATTTATTCCGCATTCGTATAAACATCCTGTACTTCATCGTTGTCCTCCAATTCATCTACCAATTTTTCTAATTTTACGTAGTCCTCATCTGCCAAAGGCATGGTCATATTTGGTGTCCAAACACCGTCGGGTGAACGGGTAAAGGCCCAAGTGGCACTTCCGATTGCTGCTAACTCACAGCCGTTGTCAGACAGAATATGTTTAATTTCACCAGCTGCTTTATTTTTGTTTTCTGTCAAAGCTTCGATAATGATTGCAACACCTCCGGGTCCATAGGATTCATAAGTAATGGAGTCCATCGCGGCACTATTATCACTACTAGCCTTTTTTACGGCACGATCAATGGTGTCATTAGGAACATTTAAAGATTTAGCTTTTTCAATCACAGTTTTTAGACCTGGTGACATCGCCCCTTTACTCTTTTTGGCCTCTACGGTTAAAAGGCGAACCATCTTGGTGAAGATTTTGCTCTTGCGACCATCAGTGACGGCTTTTTGATTCTTAATTTTTGACCATTTATTGTGTCCGGACATATGTTTATATTATTAACTTATTAAGTATAACTTACTCCAAAAACAAATATTATTCAAGGAGGTATTTATAATTAAAAAACCGAGCATAATGCTCGGCCCACAGAATTGTGTTTGTTGTTTAGTAACCACCACACTCCGCAATAGATATGTTGGAATATCGTTTGTTACCAGTGACGTTTTCAATCACTTTAACAAAAGGTGGTATTTCCAAATCAGGTGCTTGCTCAGTGCGCTCGGCCTCCATAAGATAAAGGTTGGAAACCGGTTCTTCAAAGATATCAATCTCAAAGAATTGTTCTTTCCAGAAAAAGCAGAGTCTCCGCTTTTGAATCTCCGAGATTTTCGGATAGCGCATTTCTAGCAGAGCCACATATTCATTGGCAGTGATACTTTTTTCTTTTTCAAGGCGAACGCCTTTGCTAATGTCTTGCTTGACCGTGTAATAATAGCTGACGCCTCCACGATCGCAACGTTTTCTCAAGCGTCTCTCTTCGTTGTCTACAGGGGAGAAGAGATACGTTTGGGTTATGGTGCTTTCAAAACACTTAATATCAGTCGGAACGTCCTTTTTTCTAAAGGGCTTAATCAAGAATTTGTCTTCTTTTTCCAAAGGAATCGGATCGCCCAAAACAGCGCAAACTTCTGTAAATAAACGATGAAGTTTACCATCAAAGTCAGTGCTGTTATCTATTACCCGCGGATGTTGGTGACGTGTCCAGGCATTCAAAGTTCCTTGGTCCACTAGCCGAGCTTTTTCTGCGGTCTCATAGCGAGCTTTGTTGTTGGCCAAGGTGTAATACTTTTCTGCACCCAAGGCCGCCGTTCGTAAATGCATTACTGCATGATAACGATTATTGCACACCGTACCGTAATCATGCCCGTGCCGAGCAAGAAGGTCTTTGAAATTTTTGGGTCCAGCGTAAGCTTCACCATCCATTATTCCCCGGTCGCACAAGATGACTACTTTCTGAGATAGATCCCGGTAGTGTTTGGCGATTGAAACTAGACGCTCTTCTTGAGCAACAATATCCAAAAGGATTTCTTCTTGAAAAACAATTTGGGGTAATTCATTCGGCTTCATGCCGGCTTGAATTAGTTTTGTGGCCGATTCGGGAGAAATAAGTACTTTGTAACCACGGTCGGTTAACATTTGACTGAGTCTGGCCAGACCGGTCGTTTTTCCACTGCAAGGTCCACCTGTGATGGCGATGACGGTAATACCTTCACCGATAGTTTGGATTATTCCACCGTTGTTCTTGTTCATTTAAACACCCCTTCCTTTTGTTTGGTTTTGACAAATAAATTTTGAGATTTGAACTTACTCAATATAATCGAGTATCATCTGCCTACGTTATAACATTATCAGTCCCTTATTATCAAGTTGACCCAATTCAAGGCAATTTAAAATAAAAAACGCTAGGTTTTATTCTAACGTTTTTATAATAATTTTCCCGGACCCTTCTTGTTTAAATGTTTGTGAGCTAAATCGGTGGCGACACGACCTCGAGGTGTTCGATCGATGAAGCCTAATTGTAATAGGTATGGCTCATAAACATCTTCAATAGTATTCTGTTCCTCCGATAGGGCAGCGGCTAGAGTATTTAAACCAACTGGACCGCTATTAAACTTGTCGATCATCAAAGCTAAGAGTTGGCGGTCGTGATTGGAAAGACCTAATTCATCAATGCCTAATAAGTCCAAAGTCTGCTTCACAATATCGGTCGTTAGATGCTGATTTTTAACTTGGGCCAAGTCTCGACAACGTTTGAGAAAATAGTTCGCGGTTCTGGGGGTGGCCCGTGCTCTTTTGGATATTTCTTGAGCGGCCGCTTCTTCGATTTCTATTCCCAAGATTTTAGCGGAGCGTTTGATGATAGTTTTAATTTCTTCTGGTGAATAAAATTCTAATTTGAAAACACCACCGGAAAAACGAGAACGGAGTGGAGCAGAAATCTCAGCAACTTTGGTAGTGGCGGCTAGTAAGGTAAATGGGGGAAGGTCCAATTGAATAGTGCGAGCCGATGGACCTTTACCAATGATAATATCAAGAGAGCCAGACTCCATGGCTGGGTAAAGAATCTCTTCGATGTTTTTATTTAGACGATGAATCTCATCAATAAATAACATATCACCAGCAGAAAGATTTGTAAGAATCGAGGCAAGGTCACCAACTTTTTCAATGGCTGGGCCAGAGGTGACTTTAAGTTGAGAACTGGTTTCTTTGGCAATTAAATGGGCGAGGGTAGTCTTTCCTAGTCCCGGAGGACCATAAAAAAGGATGTGTTCTGGCGGATGTTTGCGCTCAGCTGCGGCTTGCAAGAGAATTTGCAAATTATCCTTGATGTTTTTCTGTCCGACGTACTCAGCCCAAGAGCTTGGACGTAAAGTTTGGTCTAAAAAACCAACCTCACCGGTTTTGTGGCTTGTTTCTTGGTTATTATTAGGTTGAGCCTGAGAATCTGTGTTTTTGCTTGACATAAAAATATTTTCATGCTACACTCTTGTCAGAACTTTGAGCAGCGCTATTTTAGTCTGTCTCAATCTTCCCAACTACATATAGTTCAGAGTATAAATCTCTAAGCAATTAAATTCTTTAGGGCATTTACTAATATCTTTTAAAGGACATTCCGGTTGCATCTTCGTGATGTTTGCGGGGGTTATCCTTGGAAATCTATTTAACTTTTCGCATCATGCAAAAAGTATTGCTTAGAGATTTATCTTCTGAACCAAACTGACAAGAAACCATTTTAAGAAAAGTGGTTTTTTTGTTGCCAAAAAATCTTTTCTTGTTTTTTATACTACTCCATTTGTTTATTATTACAATTTACCTAAAGTTTTTTTTGTCGTGTAGTTTTTTTTAAATTTTTTCTGCCTTGACTTCAGAGTTGTTTTCGTGGAAAATAGATATCCGCTGGTAAAAAACTCCAAAATAAAAAAAGGCCGGTTCGCTACTTGACCGAACAAATTATTATTTGTTTTAGGTCGCGAACCGGCCTTTTCTTTTGGTTTATCATTACAGAATCTTTTCATTGATATCAATCACACGAGATAATTCGTCTAGAGAAGTGACACCTTTCAAGATTTTAATGATACCATCCTGCCTCATATCCAACATTCCTTGATCTAGAGCTAGTTTTTTGATTTCAAATTCACCCACACTATCGATCAGAGCCTTTTCTAATTCATTACTCTTGAGGATCGCCTCAAAAACCGCAATTCGTCCTTTATAGCCTATACCGTTACATTTTTCACAACCGTCTCCAACTTCATAGATCTTTTCGGTTTGGATATCCTTAATAAAATCTTTATTTCTGACTGAAGCCAAGATATTATCAAACATTATTTTTTCTTCACCGGCTAAAACTTTTTCTTTGCGACAGGTGGTGCAGAGTTTTCTTATTAAACGTTGAGCAAGGGCAACATTGATCGCTGAGAAGATATCGTGCGGATCAACTTTTAAGTTTATTAAGCGACGGAAAGTTCCAGCGGCATTATTCGTGTGTAGGGTAGAGAGGACCAAGTGACCAGTTAAGGCTGCTTGAACAGCAATATGAGCAGTTTCGTCATCGCGGATTTCTCCCACCATGATAACGTCGGGGTCCTGACGGAGAGCAGCGCGGAGACCGGACAAAAAGTTGTAGCCATGATCTTCATCAGTTTGTGTTTGAGTCACACCAGGTAAATGATATTCGATCGGATCTTCAATCGTAATGATTTTAACTTCGGGACTGTTAACTTTTCTTAGGAAAGCATACAGAGTAGTAGTTTTACCAGAACCAGTTGGACCGGTAGTAAGAATCATACCGTTTGGTTTCGCAATTTCTTTTAATAAAATATTTAACAACCAGTCATCCATACCCATGGCTTCCACTGGAATAGCGATAGATTTTGGATTAAGGAGACGCATAACGATAGATTCAGAATACGCGCCCGGTAATACAGAAGAACGAATTTCTAAGGTGATGGTTGGAAGTTTGATACTGAAACGTCCATCTTGAGCTTTGTTGTGAATATTCAAAATCATTCCCGATAAAAGTTTTATACGAGAGACCAAAGCATCCATGGTACTACGGTCAAATTCTAAAATATTGACCAAAACACCATCGAGACGGTAGCGTAGTCTGGCAATATTTTCTTCTGGCTCAATATGAATATCAGAAGCGTCAGTTACTAAGGCTCCGGCAATCATGTTTTCCATAATGACTGAAATTCGATAGGCATTATGGGCAGTGATAACACTCTCTAAGGAGGCTTTGACATCGGCGACAGTTTTAAGTTTATCTAAAAGTTCAGTGATAGCTTTTTCGGAAATTTCTAGGGAACCGGCACGATTGGCTTCAGCTTGGGAGATTTCAGCGTAGTGTGACCAAGCTCTTTTTAGACTTTCTTCTGAGACCATAAAAATACCAAGATCGTATCCTTTACGATCCAAACTTTCTAATAGTTTCATTGTTTCCTCATTGTTAACTGAAAGAACACCGACGCTTAATTTTTTTCCAACAAGATCAAAAGCGGCGATATTAGCCATCATGGCTTCTTGTTCGGGAATAACACGAAGAGCGTCAGTGTTAATAGAAAAAGCAAAAAGGTTAATGTAGGGAATCTTATGGCGAGCGGCGAGCATCTTAGAAAGTTCTTCTTCTTCTTTCTTTCTTATCTCGTCCATTCGTTCATTTTGTTCACTTTCATTGAAATCAATCATGTCTTTTATTTTACAATCTTCCATTGATTATAGCCAATTTTAGTATCTTGACAAAACGTCAAAAAGTATTACTATTAGCGGTGGAAGAAAAAACACCCAAGTTGGGTAAAGTTCCAGAAATGGGTATGAGCCCATTTCATTCTCAAGTCAGGAAAACAGACAAAAAAAGGAGACAAGGAAATGAAAAAGATGCAAATGTTTCTGACGGCCGCACTTCTGTGCGGGGTCGTGGTACTGGTATCCGGATGCGGTTCCATTAATGGTGCCGTTGGCGGCACGTGGAACGGGGGCTTGTATGCTCTCGATCGTTTCGGAACGGGGGTGCAACGGGACTTCGCGTCCCTAGGTGCTGCCGGGCCGGCGGTGCGAGATACGCAGTGGGGCGGTCAACCTCAGGTGATTATGGTGCAACAGGCACCGTCACCGTACGTATATTCGGCCCAACAGTCGAATTACGCGGCTCCGCAGCCACAGCCGCAAGCGTACCAGCAGCCACCGGTGCAATATGGTCCGCAACCGCAGTACGGCCCTCAGCCACAACCGCCTCCGCTGGTGTATTACGCCCAGCCCCAACCCGTCCCGCAAGCGCCCGATCCGCAGCCGGATCCGGTTGTGACGGTCCAGACCCCGACTCCAGTCGTGGGTGTGATCGTGATTGATAACAAGGCTTCATTGCCAGTTGTCATCTTCGCCAAGTCCAGTAATGGACAGACGGCCCCGGCCTTTGAGGTTCCGGCTGGCGGAACGCGGTCAATTCCTGGCCTCAAGCTGGGTGAAAAAGTGGAAGTCACCAATGCCTATTACCCCCCGGGTAACTGGCGGAAGTTGAAGCCACTTTGTGTTGGTAAGACGGAAGTCCTACTAACGAAGCAGGTCGCTACCGTAGTGACCAACCTGCCGGACGGACCCATGTCCGACCAGGCCCCGCTCAACGTGCGATAAACATGACGAGCGTTCAAGTGCTGGTAGGGGAATTACACCCCCTACTAGCGCTTTTTTAATTCGCAAAACCCGACTTTTGCCCTAGGGTTCGCCTCGGGCAGACAGAAATTATCTATAGGGTAGAAGCTTGACAAAAGATGTAAAAGGTGTATAATAATAGGTAGTTACAGTGTGGTATACGGAAATCATATCAGGCAGGCGCTTGATTGATCTTTGAAAGAAACAAACAGCCTAAATGATAAAAATCGTCGGCTAAACAAGGAGAAGGAAAATGAAAAAGCAATTACTGGTCCTGGTGTCCCTGATGGCGATCTTGGTGGAGTGTACGGGTTGCATGATGGGGTCAGTCGCAATCCCGGACCCCCCCAACACGTATTCGCCGAACTATCAGTTTCGTCGTTATCCGGACGGGACGATCTCAGACCCGGCGGATATCGCCCAGGTGATTGTGATGATTCCTAACGACACTCAGTTTCTGATTGATGTGTCGGTGAACGGAATTCCTCGCGGTCGCGTGGAACCTGGTGGTGTTCCGTTCCGATTTTTCGCCGATGCGTTTACCAGGTCTGGCCGGCAGACCGTATTGTCAGTCAAAGTGGTTCAGCCACTCCCTGACGGACGAATATTAGTTCACCGCTCCTTTACCCATTCGCTCGGGTATATGGGAGTAAACGGTCGAACGACCGTTATCTGGAAAATCACCCCCGTTCGGTCATGGGGAAATGATAACCGGATCGACTTTCAGGAAGTGTGGGAAACCACGCAAGATAATAGTGGTAATTACTACTACTGAAAGCCTGGAGCTTCGGCTCCCACTTCAAACTCGTACTGTGCTTGCACGGTACGGGTTTTTTAATTGCAAATTTTCCCTTTTTACTCTATCTTTAAAACATCACACATTCTTTGTGAAGGGTAGTCCTTCACAAAATGAAAAAAATATATGAAATACACTAGTCATAGTTTAGAAGAAACTAAAAAAATAGCACAGCAATTTATTTCGGAATTAAAACCGAGGGGGGAGGGGGCGACTATTGTGGCTTTGCAGGGTGATCTTGGTTCTGGTAAAACCGCTTTTACGAAATTAGTTTTGGAATTGCTGGGAGTGGTAGAAACTGTCACTAGTCCAACTTTTGTGATTGAAAAGATTTATAAAATAAAACATCCAGATTTTTCTGAGTTAGTACATATTGATGCCTATCGTTTAAATGATGTTGCGGAGCTAAAAACTATTGGTTGGCCAGAGCTCATAAAAGACCCAAAGAAAATAATTCTTCTCGAATGGCCGGAAATGGTGGCGGTAGCTTTTGATGGGAGTGAGGAAAGAATCAACTTTACGTTTGTTGATGAGGCGACTAGGGAGATATATTTTTAAGAAGTATAGGTATAAAGTATAAAGAAGAACAAAAAGGCCAGGTTTCGCGAAGCGAAACCCGGCCTTTTTGGTGGTTATTTTCTTGTGCTATAATGAAACAAATGTCTAAGAAAGAAAAAAACGAAGTATTGGTTTTACTCGATGTTCACGCGATTTTACATCGCGCGTATCACGCTTTGCCAGAATTCACGACTAGTAAAGGTGAACCAACCGGTGGCTTGTATGGTCTCTCCACGATGCTTCTCAAAATTATTGACGATCTAAAACCTGACTATGTTTTAGCTTGTTACGATTTACCAAAGCCAACTTACCGTCACGAAGCTTATGCTGGTTACAAAGCTGGTCGCGCCAAAGCTGATGAAGAATTGGTTAGTCAGATCAAACGCTCTTATGATATTTTTAAAGCTCTAAGTATTCCAATTTATTGTAAGGAAGGTTTTGAAGCCGACGACATGATTGGTACTTTGGTGGAGTTAAATAAAAATAATCCGAACTTGGATATTGTGATCGCCTCGGGTGATATGGACACTTTGCAGTTGGTTCAGGGAAATAAGATTCGTGTTTATACTTTAAAGAAGGGGATCAAGGATACGATTATTTATAATGAGGACATGGTCAAAGAGCGTTATGGTTTCGGTCCAAAACTTTTGCCAGACTTCAAAGGTTTACGGGGTGATCCATCAGATAATATTATTGGTATTTCTGGGATTGGTGAAAAAACTGCCTCAATCTTAATTCAAAATTTCGGTTCAGTTGAAGATATATATAAAAAATTAGCCAAGGACAAGGAGGCTTTTAAAAAAGTGGGTATTACCGATCGTATGGTTGGTTTATTGGAGGAGGGTAAGGATGAAGCGTCTTTTTCTAAAATGCTCGGTACTATTCGTCATGACGCCCCGATTGAATTTACTTTACCAGAGACAAAATGGCGTCAGTCCGTTTCTGTGGATACTATTATGGATGTTTGGAATAATATGGAGTTTCGAACTTTAACTCAAAGACTAAAAGATATCTTGGTAAAATATGGTGGCACTGGAGAAAAGGTGGAAAGTAAAGAATTTTTGATTAAAAAAGAGGCCGATAAGGTGTCGAGTTTTTTTGCTGGGGTGGATGAAAAAGATATCAAAGAAGCTTTGGTTTCTATTTGGTTACTAAATTCAAACATGACCAATCCTTCTAAAGAGGATTTGATGAATTTGGCTGGACGTAAAAACTTTGCTGAAATAAAAAAAGAAATTGAGGAAGACTTGAATAAAAAAGGTGCTCGTCGGGTTTTTGAGGAAATTGAAAAACCACTTATCCCAATAGCAGAGAAATTAAATAACGCCGGGGTTTTAATTGATAAAAAACAATTAGCTACTTTGGGTGAAAAGTATCATAAAGTTTTAGAAGAAAAACAAAAAGAAATTTGGAAGTTGGCTGGAGGCGAATTTAATATAAGTTCACCTAAGCAAGTGGGGGAGATCTTGTTTGTAACTCTGGGTTTGCACACTAAAGGTCAAAAGAAAACCGCCTCTGGAGCTCTGTCTACCAAAGAGTCAGAATTAGAAAAATTACGCGAGGAACATCCCATCATCGGTTTAATTTTGGAATTTCGTGAATTAGACAAATTGCTTTCAACTTATATTGATAATATTCCTAACTTGATAAGTGAAGACGGACGTTTACGAGCCAAGTTCTTGGCTGCTGGTACTACCACCGGAAGAATGGCTTCCCAGGAACCTAACCTTCAGAATATTCCGAATAAGACTGATTTAGGTCGGGAGATTAGAAAATCTTTCATTGCTAGTCCGGGCACAAAATTAATGGCCTTTGATTATTCTCAAGTCGAGTTGCGCATTGCAGCTTTTTTGTCCGAAGATCCAAAACTGTTGGAAATCTTCCGCAATGGCCAGGATATTCACACCGCTGTGGCGATGGCGGTTTTTGGTGTGCCGGCCGATAAAGTGGACAAAGAAATGCGTCGTCGAGCCAAAGTAATTAATTTTGGAATAATTTACGGAATGGGCGTTAATGCGTTGAAAACTAATTTGGGGACTGATAGAGCCGAGGCTCAAAAGTTTTACGATGATTACTTTAAACAGTTTTCTAGGCTAGCAACTTATTTGGAAGAGGTAAAAGCTTTTGCCGTTCAACATGGTTATACGGAAACTTTCTTTGGACGACGTCGATATTTTGAGGGTTTAAAATCTAAACTTCCTTTTATTCGAGCGGCGGCTGAACGTATGGCTATCAACGCACCAATTCAGGGTGCTGAGGCCGACATTGTAAAATTAGCAATGATTAAGATTGATGAGTATTTACAAAAAGAGAAATTAACTGAAAAAGTAAAAATGGTTTTACAGGTTCACGATGAGTTGGTTTATGAAGTAGAAAATAAATTGGTAGATAGAGTAGAAAAAGAGATTAAGAAGATAATGGAAAGTGTGGTTGATCTCAAAACTTCTCATGGAGTGGTTTGTGTGGCCGAAGCCTCAGTGGGTGAGAGTTGGGGTAGAATGGAGAAGATTGTATAAGTATAAAGTATAAGTATGCGGAAGAGAGGCCGGCAATTTGCTTCGCGAATTGCCGGCCTCTTGTATTATTTAAAAATCGGAGTAATAATTATTCTTGAAAGGTTGGGCGCGGTTGCTCAATCGCAAACAAAGTTCCGGAGGGAATATTATGGCTACTCTACGCCACGCTGGTCGCAAACAACCCAAACCTGCCACTTTCCGCCCGCACAATCACGGGCAAGGGAAACGGCCGAATACCGATGGTTGGTACCGCGGCAGCGAAACCCAGCGTGACTACCGCTCCAAGCAGCGGGTCGTCCAGTAGAGAAATTTCCTTCTAGCGTTGTCTGGAGGGTACCCGACGTTTTTCGTCGGGTTATTTTTATATAGTGTATTTAGTTTTTTTAAAAATATTATTGACCATTTTCCGTCATTGCGAGCTCTGCGAAGCAATCCAGGAATTTTAATAGTCTTAATTCCTAAGTCTAAAAAAGTCTGGATTGCTTCGCAGTGCTCGCAATGACGGTCAAAAAATATTTCACAATTCAAAGTAAGTTACTATATACAATATACAAAATACGATATACTATCCAAATATGATTTACTTCCTCTACGGCGAAGATATAATGCAATCACTGAAAAAGACCAAACAGGTTATTTTAACTCTGCAAAAAAAGAAACCAGAAGCCGTTTTTATCAAGATCGGCAGTGACGATTGGTCTGTGCCTAAAATGGAAGAGGGGATGGGAGGACAAGGCTTATTTGAACAGAGTTGTTTGGTCTTTCTAGATCGTATTGGCAAGAATAAAGAAGCTAAAGAATTTTTGACTGAACGTTATAAAGAGTTGGTTGAGTCTCCAAATTTTTTCGTTTTACTGGAAGAAAAATTGGACGAGAAGTTAGTAGAGAAGATCGAAAAAGTAGCTTGGAAGACAGAAAAGTTTTTTGAAAAGCCTCATGCTTTGACCAAGGAAGAAAGATTGGCGGAAATAGGGGAGAAGATTGATTTCTTTGAATACGCCGATATTTTTGGGTCAGGGGACAAAAAGAAAATGTGGACGATGTACCGAGCCGCGGTTGATCTAGGTGTTCCCGCGGAAGAAATTCATAGTATCTTCTTCTGGCAAGTAAGATCTATGTTGGCAGCCACTCTTGCTGGTAATGAAAAAGATTCTGGTCTCAAGTCTTACCCCTATCAAAAAGCTAAAAGTTCAGCTAGAAATTATGGTGAAGAAAAATTGAGACAACTAGCTTTTGATTTGGTAAAAGCTTTTCATGAGGCTCATCGTGGTCAGGTGGATTTGTATAATGCACTTGAAAAGATAATTTTAGAGTTATAAAACAAAACCGCTTATTAAAGCGGTCACAGCCTAGGCTGTTGTTTAGCGGATTACATCTGTACTTGCACCACCTTTTGATGGATAAAAAGACCATCGGGTTTTCTTTGTTCTTTTTTTGAAAACCCTCGTTGGACAATTTATGTCGTTTATCTTTGCGAACAGTTTGGTGTTGCATCGTACCCAGACGATTTTTGGCCCAGCGTCTTGAGGTATTCTTTTTAGCAATCTCTGAGTTGATTGCACAAAAATGAATACGTCATACTTGCTGTAATTGATAACAGTTAATCTTACCCAATTCTTTAGCCAGAAACTTAAAAAAACTGCAGTATTAATTACAAAAATAAACAGAAGTTGAACACAGGGTTTACTGGTAAACATATGTATTCTCCTTGATTGAGAACGTTTTTTAAATCTGATTAAAGTATATTCCTTTTAAAAGCTTTTGTTAACTGGTCGATGGCTGACTCGAAACCGTTACTAATTTAAGAATTATCATCTGTTAATTATCAATACTCATAAAATACTTTTGGTTTATTCTTTTTTCATTTTGTCTCATTGCCTTTAATGGTATGGACAAAAAGTTTTTTTCTTGATATATTCTCAAGCGTACCAAAAGGACATGCCTAAAACAAATTTTTGGGAAATTTGTTCGGCCGATCATTTTGGAACAAAATGATTTAGGCGCCCATAGCTCAGCTGGTAGAGCAGTTGCCTTTTAAGCAATTGGTCGTAGGTTCGATTCCTACTGGGCGCACAAAGCAATAATGGAAAATCGCCGATTATCTAAAAGGCGATTTTCTTTTGCTTTGTGCGAGCCGGACTGGAAGGCAGTGGAGGGAGGCGAGGCCAGCGACTTTTGTCTGAATACATGAAGGCAAAAAGTTGTGGGCCACACGTGCGCCTAAACAGATAATTAGAGACCGCATTTCGACTGAAGTGAGCGACGGCGGACTTAAGGAAGAAAAGATACGCGAAGCGGTCCTACCTCGCCCGTAGAATATATTATTGTTATAATATCCACATGCTAAAATCACTCATTAAAAAAATCGTTAAAGATAAATATAAAGAAATTGCTGTAAAAGGAACTTCGTGTAAGTGCAGTTGTAATAAAGCTAAAAACATCTCGAAGAGTATCGGTTATACTGAAGAAGAGTTGAAAATTGTTGGTGAGGCAAATCTTGGTTTGGGTTGTGGTAATCCTTTAGCCTTTGGTAAGTTAAAGGCTGGAGATGTTGTTTTGGATTTAGGTTGTGGTGCTGGTATTGATTCTATTCTAGCTGCTGAGAAAGTTGGTAAAAAAGGGAAGGTGATTGGAGTGGATATGACAGAAGAGATGGTTACAAAGGCAAAGGCTAATGCCAAGAAATATAACATTACTAACGCCGAGTTTTTATTGGGAGAGATTGAACATCTACCGTTGGCGGATAATTCAGTTGATACAATGATTACTAACTGTGTAATAAACTTAACTCCAGATAAGCTGAAGACTTTTAAAGAGGCTTATAGGGTACTTAAGTCTGGTGGAAAAATTTATCTTTCAGATATTGTCCTGTTGGCGGAGCTTTCAAAAGAGCAAAGAAATAATAAAGATTTATTATCTGGTTGTGTGGCGGGGGCACTTTTAAAAGAAAATTATTTAAAAAACATTACCAAAGCCGGTTTCAAGGTTCGTATTCTCCATGAAAATAAAAGTATAAGCAAAGAGCAATACAACGGAATTGCTTTGGAGAGCTTGATGGTGGAGTTAACCAAGTAGAGAAACAGTCGATTTTTTTAAAACACCGTTTGTATATTTGAAGTATAAAATAGTATAATTATCCCCATGAAAGTAAATTACCAAGAAATTGAAAATTATTCGTACGCCAAGTATATATATGAGCTAAAAAAACTTTGTCATGTTCACAAGGTAAATATAGATATTATTGGTTATGAAGATTTTGAAAAAATAGGGCAGAAGTATCCTATTTATAGGATAACTATCAATCCCGAAGCATCTAAGAGAATGTGTGTGGTCGCCGGTGTTCAGGCCTATGAGATTGCCGGACCATTAAGTATGTTAGATATATTTTCTAATCCACACGATTTATTTAATAGCCATGTTTCTTATAGGATTTATCCTTGTATAAATCCCACTTCTTTTGATTTAAGACAGAGGATGGATGATGATGGTGTTGATTTAAATAGTCTGACTAAATGGTCATTGCGAGACAAAAGATATAAGGAAGTTCAGGTTTTTTTTGAGGACATAAAAAATTGGAATATGGATATTTTTGTTTCTCTGCACGAAGACGTTGATTTAAAAGAATTTTACGCCTATATTTTTGAAGAAGAACCAAAGGTTATTTATAGAAAAATTATAGAAAGATGGAGAAATGATTTTGGGGGTATTTTAAAAGATAATAAAATCTATGGTGACAATGTGATGGATGGTTTGATAATAAATGACCACGATGACTCGTTTGAAGATTATTTATACACTAATAAAATAGCTAAGATTGCCCTATGTACTGAAACCCCAGGACTGTTATCTTTAGAGGAAAGAATTAGGATGGACGTAGATAATTTAAGGATTTTGTCTGATTCTCTCAGGAATTAATTTATGAAAATTGAAGTTAAAATATTAGGCTCAAATATAATTTTATTGGTTTTTAATAGTAGAAGGGATGTTAGTTCTACATTACTAAGATTTCAAGAATATTATGAGTCACCAGAATTCAAAAATAAGTTTTTTAGTTTAAAAGAATTTAAAACTTGGTATATTAAAAATTCTAAGGACGGAAAAAGAAATAAAAAGTTTACTTATTATGAAGACTGGGGCGGTTTTAACATACCGGGAGAATCTTTTAAACCTTTTCTTCTGGGTAGATTTGATCCTTTAACTGCAAAAGAAAAAAGAATATTGGAAATTGTTAGAGGTGTAAACAACCCTTTTTATGTAATAGGAGTTTTTGGTGATGGAAATGTTGTAAAAAAACATTTTATTGATCATGAGTTAAAACATGCTCTTTTTTATACTAATGCTGAGTACAAAAAAGAAGTATTGGCTGTACTCTCTGGTCATAATTTCTCTGAGGTTGAGAAAAAATTGGGTAACAAGGGTTATAATAAAAGTGTTTTTATCGATGAGATTCATGCTTATGCTACAGATTCTAGCCAAAGTTTAAGACTGCTAATGGATAAAAAAATGAGAGAACAATTGGAATCAATCTTTCTTAGATATGAGAAGGGACTAAGTGGTTTGGAAAATTTTTAAAAAATAACACCAGCTTTAAAGCTGGTATTATTTATTCGCGCACAATACCCCATGGCGTAAGCCTGGGGATGTAGCGTCGCCCAAC
>CAZOXG010000003.1:0-39389 GCA_964583845.1 uncultured Candidatus Saccharibacteria bacterium | reverse complement strand
CAATTAGCACTAGTAGTATCCCACTGCATATTAGAGGCGCCATTGTTCCAATTCAGTGCCGCAGCCTCAGCCTGAAATCCCCAGGAAAAGAGAGAAAATGCAGCAAACAAACTGGTTAGAAAAATCTTTTTCATTTTTTAATAATTAAATAGTTAATCACTATTTATTATAACATTTTCAAGTTGTATTTTGCAATGACCTCCTCCCCGGACTCCGCTGAATACAGCTCCGCCCGGGGTTTCCTCTCTTGGCATGAGAATTCAGAAGAGTTTGAGTTTCTTTGGAACTTCTGTCTTTCCTTGCCATTCAATATATTTCCTAATCTGTGTTTCGTTCAGACCGACAGTGGAGGAAAAATACCCAACACTCCAGATGCCGTCTTTTTCCAAATAGATTTCTCTGATGAATTTGAACTTTTTTCTCAAGTGTAAACTACTCCAACTTTTTAACTTACAGACGGCATCGGCAATAGCGATGTTAGGTGGTATTTCGATCTGGAGATGAACGTGGTCTTGGTCGGTGTTAATTGTGTCGATGTGGAGTGTTGGGTATTTTTTACAGACGTCATAGAGACTAGTTTTCAGTTCTGGCAGGACGTACGATTGGAGGACCTTCCTTCGGCCTCTCGTACCCCAGACGATGTGGTATTGATGTTGGTAAGTAGAATGGCGTAGATGCTGAATTCTCATGCAAATACACTATCACATATGAATGTGATAGTGTTAATCGTTCCATTCATCCCAGTGCTCCAAGGGAAGACAAGGGACGCACTGGGTTTTCTGGTTAAATTAAAACACGCCCGATTTTACAAAGTAAAATCGGGCGTGTTTTTATTTTTATTATTAATCTTGTTTCTATTATTATTCTCCCAATATATGGTCCAAATCCGCATCATAGAGAATCGCCTCCTGAATGTGTCTATACTGAAGTATCTCCTCTGGTTTAAACCAAAGGTTAATTTCCTGTTCAGCTTCTTCCAATGATCCAGAAGCATGAACTAGATTACGAATTGAACGATCATCACCGTCTGACATCATATAAGAATCCATAACATAATCTCCACGGATTGTACCGACATCAGAAGACAATGGTTCGGTACCACCGGTCAATTTTCGGACAATTGGTATAACGTGGGCCCCTTCTAAAACCATCATTACAACTGGACCACTGGCAAGATATTTAACTAAACGTCCTAAGACTTTCTCTCCCACCTTGACCGGGTCTTTTTCTGGTGGCACCTGACCTTTTGATTCATAATTCTTAATAGATTTCTCGCCAGCCTTACGTGTCCATTCTGGGTCGATAGTGTAATGGCTTGCTACCATCTCTCTGGTTGGTATAGTCATCTTTAAAGCAATAAGTTTCAAACCCAGTCTCTCATAGCGTCCGATAATCTCTCCAATCAAACTGCGTTGGACTCCGTCTGGTTTAATAATGACAAATGATCGCTCGTATTTAAAATGTTGGTTCTTCATATGGTGTTTTTTGATATTTTTTCATAATTTCTGCCTCGATTTCGGCCCGATCCTGACCGTATTTAAGATAAGACAGTTCTTTTAATTTTGGAATAATTTCTTTATTACCAGGATTTGGCGCCATAGTTGCAATACTAAATGGTCTTACTGGCATACCCCCCGATAGCATTTTAATATATGCGTTGTAATTATCCACATTCATTAGGTCCTTGGCGGTAAAGACTGGAGCAAATTGCTTTTCTAAATATTCGGCATCTTCGGCACTAACACGAAAAGCACAAATAGAACCAACGTTACCAAAGACCGCGTTCTTGATATTATCTTGCAACTGGGAAATATATTGATGAGCGACATTCAAACTCAACTTATACTTACGAGCTTCAGACAAAATGGTAGAAATGGAATCAGTGGTAACGTTTTGGAACTCGTCCACGTAGAGATAAAAGTTTGGCAGGTCTGTTCCAAATGAATCCACACGAGACAAGGCCGCCATCAAGATTTTACCAACTACAATAAGACCGATAAGATTTGCATTAATATCACCGAGTGTACCTTTGGAAAGATTGACCAGCAAAATCTTTTTATCATCCATAATCTGACGAAAATTTAGAACCGACTTTTGTTGTGACACAATCGGTCGCATAATTTCATTGGAAAGAAAGACGTCAAACTTACTTGTGATGTATGGAACAATATTTCCCAGTGAAGCTTCCCCACCTGCTTTCTCGGCTATTTCACGCCAGAACTGAACTACAATTGGATTCTTACAACGAGCTAATTTTAATTTACGATAGGAAGCATCTGCCAGAACTCGAGAAACATCCAAAAGCGTACTACCAGAATCTGGGTCTTCAATTACCAACATCACAGCGTTTCGAAAGTACTGTTCAAACATTGGACCACCAGCCGTTTTCATATCAAACAACTTATTGAAGATAGAGAGCATTTCATTCACCACAAAAGTTTTTTGAATCGGAAAGCGCTGATCGTACTCCAACATATTGAGAGCCATCGGGCGATCGGTATAACTTGGATCAAAATAAATCACATCTTCATATCGCTCTGGTGGAATATTGGCTAGGATCTGCTGAATATCGGAACCATGCGGGTCAATGAAACAAACACCATCACCATTGGCAATATCTTGATTGATCATATTCATCAAAATATTGGTTTTACCAGTACCAGTTTGACCAATAACATAGAAGTGACGCAGACGATCATTTGGCGTAAAACATATTTTCTTTTCTATACCTCGGAACCGATTAACACCAAGGACGACACCGCCGGTTTCTTTCATATCGATCGGTGCTGGAGCTGCACTAGCCTTGGATTGTTTGAGATGTGGCGCATTTGTTTCTTCATTCGAAGGCAAATGAATCATCGTGGTCAACTCTTTTATGTTAAGAGGTAAAATATATTCTGTCGAAAAATTTCTGAAAGAAAAATCTTTAAAGAACTCCTTTGAATGATTTTCTTTAACAGTTTTGAATTCAATATTATTTCCAAAGGGATTATCAAACTGGTTAAAGGCGGATTGTAGATTCGCAATGATAGTTTCGGCACTAAACTTGGTTGCCGCGGAAGCAATCAATCGAATATTAACCTCCACGACTCGACTCGAGGCTTTGGAACGAATATTTTCAATCGTACTTTGATCAACACCCTCGGCTTTTTCTTCTTTCTTTTCGTCACCAGTCATCAAATCCTTACCCGCATCCTTAATCATTTTCCCAAATATATGCCCAAATGAATAATTGTGATCAATCGCCTCTTTCAGTTTTTTACCCTTAGCCAAATCTTCTAAAGTACGCTGATAATTTTTATTATAAGAATCATCACTACATGGCTTAAACACTAACTGAATTGAAGCTCCTTCACCATCTTTGTTCAAACGTGAAAATACATTTAAGATAACCGAGAGTGGGTCATGATCAAAGCTTTCAATGGTGCGCAAGGAATAAACTGGATTTTTTGTTAAAGTGGCATAGGCCCCCACAGCAATACCGTCATGATTAAAAACATTGTAATCGTCTTTATTTTCTAAAACCTTGGCATCAGGAAAAACTGAAATAATTTGTTTTTCAAATAATTCAACTCTCGTATCTGGCACAGAGACAAAAAAAACTAATTCATTGGTGTGGTTTGGATTGGCTAACTCTATCGTAAAATAACCAGCACTTCTCTCTTCTTTGTCAGCCACGGACAACATACCTGAATAGAACTGTTCCATTCCAGAAATTAGCTCGGACATTTTTTTACCTTTTTCTTCTTCATTAGAAACTGGTGGTAAGGACACTTCAAAAAGAGTCATCTTGAGAGATTTGAGCAAAGGTTTTTTTTCTTTGAGGTCAGTCACAGTGAATCCAGCTTTAATATACTGAACTAAAAAACGGTGAAAATCATCACTCAAATGTGGATCATTCATTTTTTCCAAAACCGCCAGCGTGTTCGATAACCCCTTTTGCTGTAAGATAGTTACTAATTCTTCAATTTTACTATCGTGAGCTTCGGGTGATAAACTAAGAACTATTGCCTCGTGCTCATGTTGTGGAACCAGGTAGTTTTCGTGTAACTTATCTTTAACGGGAATCTGAGCAAAGTTTTTCAGACCCTCCTGAATAATCTTTTCTCTTTCAACCTGTTGTCCTTTTTCAGCCAAAGCTTTCTCTTTCTTTATTATTTCGGCGCGTAAAAATTCTAACTCTTCTTGAGGTGAAGCAAATTTCTTTTCAAATTGAGGTGTTAATCCTTCCATACTGGTCAAATTATACATCAGCCGGACTTAAATTCAAAACATCTCACTAAAAAGTAATTTTCAGCCACAAACAAAAACAATTTCATTTATATAATGAAATTGTTTTTGTTAATTTTATTATTATTTTCTTTCTAAAGCCTCTTTATATGACTTATTGATATCGTTCACAGTCTCAATATATGCCATGACCGAAGAAACAATGGCTCTACCAGCTTCTTTCGGGTCATTGGCCTCTTCTATGGCTTCTAGAATCAAAGCCTTGGCCTCATCAGTCTTTCCAGCCTTAAGAGCAAAACCAATTTTTTCAGTGTAGTAATCCATAGTTTATTTTTTTATTTCTAAAGCGGTTTTTAAAGCCTTCTCAAGCAAACCTTTTCTAATTCCAGCTGGCGCACTATCAATTGTTTCTTTGATTTTATCTACCAAGAATTTCTTGACTTCGTCTTTATCTTTCTGCGTACCTATTTCTTTTTCGGCTAACAATTCAGAAATAGTAGAGACAAAAGTATCAAACTTTTCACCGCCACCGAGAGATTCAATCTTCTGTTTCATCTTTTCTTCCACTTCTTTGGTCGCTTGGGAATCTACATGTTTTGTCCAAGTATCTATTTGGTCTTCATCAAAGCCATAAATACTTTGACCAGTTTCACTTTTAAACTTGTTTATAAGATCAACCGCTTTAACTGTAGCACCCTTTCCACCTAACAATTTTATCATTTCCGACTTAGCCTTTTCTTGGAGCATAGTCTTCAAAACTTCTGATTGAAGCGGCGCCGTATAAACATCTCTCATCATCTCACTTACCAAACCTTCCTTCTCTTGAATTATTTGCTTAGCACTCTTGGTATTTAAATCATTTAAGTATCTTCTTAAACCTTCGGTTTCTCGATTGGTATTCTCGATAACATCATCCACTCTTTTAATCACTTCGCCTTTCCAATTACCATAACGTTCTTTACTGCCAGCTGTTGCTGGTGTGTTTTTTTCCATAGCGTCACGGGAAAGTTGTTCAATCTTTCCTAGGGTAATCCCTTTGATTTTTTCCAATCTGGAATCCTTTGATCTGAATGCTGGATTAATAACATCGAACAATTTAAAGAACGGTTGCTTGTCTAACGACTTTTTATAATCATTTAAGTTTTTAACCAATAATTCTCTCTCAGCTATTTCCTTTGGTAATTCCTCACGACGTTTAGCATTAGTTCCAGGTGGAATAACTTCTCTTTTCAAATCATCAATCACAGCTGGAGCTGCGCGGTAAGACAGAATTGTTTTATGGAATTTGGCTATTTCCTCAGGGTGTTCATGACTCAAGGTACGCAAATATTCGTCTGCCAAAAGACTAGCTGTCCTACCAAAATCTAAACCAAATTCTTTTTTGATAATATCACCGAGTTTATTTTGGATTTCTTCAGACACCTCTCTTCGTTTTACAAAAGTTTCATATTTTTCTTTGAGCTGTGTATCGTCTTTAATAATTTCCCCGGCATTTGGTAATTCAGTAATGAACGCTCTAAATTCGGGAATATCGATAGTATCTTTGTTGTAACCGTTTAATTCAAATTTTGTCTTACCTTCTATAATTGGCTTAAAATTAGCTATATTTATTGGGGTTGGAACTAACACGGGTGCAGGTTGAGGTTTAGATGATGCACTCGGAGATGAATCAGTATTTTCAAGCGCTGAAAGTTCACTAACCAATAATTCTCTAACTTTACTAACTAGACCAATATTACCACTGGTCAAATTATCTAGAGCAATAAGCCGTGGTTTATTAATTAATAATTTTCTTTGTTCACTATCAAGAGACAAAACATTACTTCGTTTATCTTGAATAAGTTTAACTATTTCTTCAACCGTATATTCCTTTTGAGAACCTTTAATCTTATCCCCGGCATAAGCACCTTCCAAGAAGGCCATGAGTACGTCAAGATTTGGCATTTTTGCCACATCCTCAATTTTCTTTGTATCACTATTATATTCAACTACCGCCAAATCGATAATTTTCTTAGCTAAAGTTGGAAATTGAGGGAGGGCTGGGAAAATCCCTCCAATTCTAGTCTCGATATCCTTGGACTGTATTGGATACATGTCAGACATTCTAAAATCCTTAAATGATCTAGATCTTAGTTGAAAAATCATTTTTTTCAGACTATCGGCGACAGATACACCCTCTAAAGCAACTCCACTGGAGTTATGAACTTGTTTTATATTACTTACCAAATCCTGAAGATCTCCCAGACTAGTGGCTGAGTTGATAATATCCACTTCATTTAGCTGTTCGGACTTATTTTCCTCAGTAAAAAGTGGATCAAAATAATTATCCATTAAAACCCTACTTAAAACGTTATTTAAATTACCATTAATCGGTAATTCATAATGAAAACGATTAATTTCATCAGCCATGCCTTCTTTTGTTGTGCCATCAAAAAACATTTTGGAGATTTTTACTCCTTCTTCTATCAAAAGGTTTTGCAACTGATCAGCTGTGTATCTTTTTTTAAAATCTTCGGTAGTAAAAGTATTATTTTTGAGTTCGCCTCGCAAAAGATCAATAACATTACCGATAGTTTTAATATTAGCTTCTTCAAAATAATTTTCTTTAATTCTTTTCTTAGAAAAACTCTCTTTATTCGTTGGAGTATTTTCTAGAACTTCAGCTTCAGTCCCACCAATATCATCTGTTGGTTTAGTAGGCTTTTTGGTTGATTCGGTTTTTACACTATATCTTTCATTAAATAAACGTTTTAGTGTCTGCAACAAACCACCTTTGTCGATTAATTCCCTTTCCATTTGCAAAATAACATTATCGATACTCTTTCTTCTTTCGGACATTTTTATTTTTTCATTTGAAACAGCCGAATCAATGGATATATCTTTTGACCTGATCCAGTCCAAAATTTCCAATGGATTCATTCTCTTTTCAGTGCCATCATCAAAATGGATATCTTTAATGGCAAATATCTTTTCTTCGGGCAAACTCTCTAACAAATTACGAATATCACTCAAACCTTTCGCACCAACAAAATAATCAGATTTTATATCTTTAAGTTTTTCTGACTTAACAACTGGTGGTAGGTTTTCTTTTTTTACAACTGCACTCCTTGGAGCTTCGTCACCTTCAACCAATTCTTCCTCATCTAAAACGTCTGCCGCGACCGGAGTCTTCAAAACCCCACCTGCCACAGTCGGCTCAGGGCCGGCTTTTGTAGAGAGTTTAACTCCAGGTGTTTTTTTCTTTCTATTACTATCTTCCAATGTACGTTTTTCCCAACTACTCAGCTCTTTCATTAAGATTTCTTTTAAAGCTTCTCCAAAACCACCTTCAGCTGGAAAATCTTTGTCTTTGACAATTTTTTCAATCAACGAATCTTTTTCTTTAAGAGCTCTAGCAGTTCTCATTAGAGCTAAGGCATTCAAAGCAAGCCTTTCAATAGACCGGAGGTCTTCACTAGACACCTTATCAGCCAATTTAGCCATTAATTCTGGAATGCTTTTAACCCCAGCAAAATATGTATCAGGGATTTCAGTTTTAATTGGCTTTTCTTTTGGTGTTATCTTAGACACCTCTTCTTCGAGTAATTTCAATAATGTTTCCTTAAAAGCTCCTATATTGGGTAGATTATCTTTTTTCTTTAATTCATTCAATATTTCAAGGCGACGATAAGTAGTAGTTTCTGGTTTTCGAATTTCTTTAACCGCTCCAGCAACAGTATCTTCGATCCACTGCTTACGGCTTTTATCAGCACCCTCCAACTCCCACATCTTTGTTCGTAACTCCTCCAAAGTCTTAACCTCGGCAAAATAAGTATCCGGTATTTTTTGATCTGCTGGTTGTTGCGGTGCTGCTTCTCTCATAGTTTTTTTGTTAATATTTAATAATTTTACGTAATCGACTAATACTTCTTCCACTCTTCTTCTAATGGGTTTAGGCTTTATAATCTTGGGCAATGTTCCCATAAAAACCTCAATTTCTCTAGCCTGTTTTTTTTCATCCTCAAGTTCTTCTAGTTTTATCTTTTCTGAAATAATGGACCCACCAATCTCTTCAGGACTATACTCATTACTATTCGCATCGTAGTAGATAATTCTCTTCTTCCCATCTGACATTATATCTTGTATTAATTCCCCCAATTCTCCGGTTTCAACCTTTCGTGCCTCGGTTTTTTCGGAAACTGGAGTTGAACTACCATCAACTCCTGGAATCACTGCCGGAGGTTCTATTATTGGAGGTACATCTTCCACCATACTCAACACTTGCGTTTTTTGTACTACAGGATTTGTCTCCAAAGTTTCTGGAGCAGATTCCTCTACTTGAGATGACTCAGTCAAAACTCCTAAATTAGGAATTTCTGTTTCTAGCATTGGTTCTGGCAAAATATCTTTTGTAATTACTTCGATATTTTCTTCATTTTTCTGTGGGGCCACCTCTCCAACACTGATTGGTTCATCAGTATATTTTTCAATATTTATCACGGCGTCCTCAATATAATCCAAAAAATGCCTTGATGATTCCAAAGCTTTGGACTTATATTTTTTTTCAATAAATTTTGTCGCGGCAGTAGTAAAAAAATTAATTCTTTTTTCAGTTTTCTTGTCTAATTCGCGTAGGTCTTCAATCGCTTTTTCAGCCTTGGCTTTTCTGTCTTTATTAGATTCCCCCAAGGAAAATTTTTCTAATGTATTTCTTGTGTCCAAAAGTTTTTTAGACTGTGCACCTAATATATGATGAATAGTAAATATGTGATTGCAAATCTCCTCATAACTATCCATCGCCTTGAGATTGGAAATTTGATTACTAATTTGTTTATCATTTAAACCACCCATTTCAGGAACGGAATCCAAAACAGATTTAATATCTTCCTTTGTTTTTATACTTTTTTCTTGTTTTTTTGAACCAGAATGTGGAAGTGAGTCGTACATGGTTTTTAAATGATTATTTTATTAAATTACAATTGGGTTATTATTTCCGCGTCACCCTTGGTTATTACGATCGTATGTTCAAAATGAGCACTTGGTTGTTCGTCCGCTGTTTTATAAGTATAACCGTCTTTCATGATTTTGACACGAGAGGTACCGAGATTAAGCATTGGTTCAATCGCAATCACCATCCCTGGTTTTAATTTGTCCCCTTTTCCCCGCTCGCCAAAGTTTGGCACAAAAGGGTCTTCGTGAACCTTATAACCAACACCGTGACCACAGAGATCTTCTACAATTCCATAACCATGAGGTCTAATCAATCTTTCAATAGCAAAACCGATATCACCAATATGGTTGCCACCGCGAGCTGCTTTGATAGCTACTGCCAAAGCCTCGCGAGTCATATTCATCAATTTTTCAAGTTCTGGAGATACTTTGCCGACCGGTACGGTAATGGCAGAATCTGTAATCAATCCTTCGTGAATAAGCCCCATATCCAAGGAGACAATATCACCCTCCTTCAAGACCTTCTCTTCTTCGTTGGGAATACCATGAACCACTTCTTCGTTTATTGAAACACACAAAGCTGCGGGGTAAGCTCGTTTGGCACCATAGGGACGATAATTCAAAAAGGCTGGTTTATCACCACCGTCTTCGGTCAATTTCATAGCGTAATCATTGAGTTCGGCTGCTGTAACTCCTGGAGCCACTTTTTTGGCCACCTCACGTAAAATCCAGGCTAGTCTTTTACCTCCTTCACGCAAAACCTTTATATCCTTCTCGGTTTTAATGGTTATCATTATGCTAATACTTTACAATTTATCATAGGAATCGTCAATATCTTTAATTGATCCCTATTTTCGTCATTATCTCTCGTTGAACCTCTTCGATTGCCTGTTCGCCGTTAATATCTAGAAAAATATAATTTGGATTTTCTCGGTAATAGTTAATAGTCGGCATTACTTCTGTCTCAAACCAGTTTAAACGGTTCTCAATGTCTTGATCGGTATCATCTTCACGCTTACGAGCTACTAAACGAGCCTTGGACCACTCACGACTGACATTAAGGTACACAATCACCGGTTTACCCCAATTAAAGAAACCTCTGGAAGAATCCAAAATTATCGCTTCATGCAATTTGCGTGGAGTGCCATCAAATACGACATTGTCACCTTCTTTGATATTGTTCAATAGATAATTTGACCAGAGACCAACAATGGCAAATTCTGGCATTAAGCCACCTTTATCCAAAATATCCTTGCATAGTTTTTGAGCGTAACCTTCACTTTTAACATACTCACGGAGAATCGCTCCACTTTCAACGTGGACGGTATGACACAGATGATCATGCTCACAAAGATGTTGAATAAATAGATTGGCTTGAGTTCCCTTACCACAGCCGGAACGGCCGATAAAAATATATGCTTTCGAATTAGAATTCATAGAAAATATTATATCAAATAAATATTGAAAAGTATAAGTTTTTGGATATTTTGTTATAAAAATAAAGAGGACGGTTTCGCTTCGCGAAACCGTCCTCTTTCATATACTATATACTATCCAATTAGTACTCTCTCATCGAAATCTGAGCCTCGACTTTCTTAATCAAATCAATCACAACAGACACCACGATCAGCAAAGCAGTACCACCGATGGCAATAGATGAAATACCGGTAATACCCTTAACCGCCATTGGAAGAACAGCCACCAAACCGAGGAAAGTTGCACCCACCAAAGTAATACGAGTTAAAACCTTGGCGATATAATTTGCGGTAGTCTCACCCGGGCGAACACCTGGAATAAAAGCACCGTTATTCTGCAAATTCTTGGCCAAATTATGTGGATCAAAAGTGACCGCAGTATAGAAGTAAGTAAACAAGAATACCATCAAGAAATAGGCGATGCCGTAGAACCAACCATTAGCCAAGATATCACTAGAGTAAGTAGCATATTTTACAACCGTAAGATTGGCTGAAGCCATCAAGAATTTGGCAATCATCTGAGGAAACATCAAAATAGACAAAGCAAAGATAATTGGAATAACACCAGCTTGAGTCAAACGAAGTGGTAAATAAGTAGAAACCCCACCAAAGACACGCATACCACGAATCCGCTTGGCATAAGTGACAGGAATTGGTCTTTCAGCTTCGGTAACAACAACCACACCAACAATAACAGCGAGAGAAGCAACCAAAACAGCAATATACATAGGCAAATCAGAAACTTGATAGTTTGCTATAAGTAGAGTAACAGCTTCAGGAATACTAGAAACAATACCAGCAAAGATAATCAAAGAGGTACCATTACCGATTCCGAATTCAGTCATCAATTCACCCAACCACATCAAGAAGATAGAACCGGCGGTAATGATTGAAACGTTAACCCAAAGAGACATTGGATTTGAAACATCCAAAATACCTTGGCGACTCAACAAGAAAGCAAAAGAAGCTGCTTGAATAATAGCGAGTGGAACGGTTAAATAGCGAGAATACATAGTGAACTTGCGACGGCCGATTTCTCCTTCTTCCTGATACATCTGTTTCAGTTTTGGGAACATCATAGTCAAAAGTTGCATGATGATTGAAGAAGTAATGTATGGACCAACACCGAGCATCACAATGGAAAGATTGGTCATACCGCCACCAGAAAACATATTCAATAAGCCGAGGTATTCATTGTTACTGAAAAAAGCCGCCAATTTTTGTGGATCAACACCAGGCACTGGAATATTCGCTAATAAACGAAAAACCAACAAGGCAACGATAACAAAAAGAATTCTCTTGCGCAGACTTGCGTCTAGCCAAATCATCTTTATTTTACTAACAATATTAGGCATATTTTTATATTTAATTTCTAACTGCATAAGCATACCACAATGTAGCTAAATATGGAATTGACATTATCTTCAGTATCTGTTTTTACCATCCTAGACGAGCATTGCTTTTCCCTTTAAATTTATCACTTTTCAAGTACTTAATAAGTTATACTTTAAAAAAACAAAATTTATAATGACAAAAAGGTTTTATTTCCATAATTTTTCATTTTAATTTTACAGTTTACATTTTGAATAAAAGGTATTAAACCTTACAGGTTCTGTACACCTTTCGCATTTTAAGAAAAACGCTCAAGGTCTTGCGAAGCTCCAAGTATTCGCTTCTCAGCCCAGAGCAAGCTCTAGACTCAAGATGATTCGAAGACTCACCTTTGTCGCAGCAAGCTGCGAGATATTAATACCTTGTAGTTTGACTTCGACTCGGACGATGTGAAAGAGATTACTCTTTCACTCGCTCCTCGCTAGTCAAAATAAACAAAAAGCACATCTTTCGATGTGCTTTTTGTTTATTTAACCGATCCTCCAACCTTTTCGATCTTCTCCTTTGCAGAAGCAGATACCAAACAGCCAGAGATTTCAAGTTTTTTAGTTAATTCACCAGTAGCCAAAATCTTTACGACAGGATTCTTTCCTTTGTAAACTTCAGCAAGGCCTAGAGAAGCAATTACCGCAGGGTTAATTTTAGATCCAGCTTTGAAATTTGATTCAAGCTGATTTAGATTAACTGGCCAAACGTAATCTTTGTGAATACCTTTGAAAGCGTAACCACGCAACTTAGGAATTTTTTTGATTCTTTCACGCATTTCTGGACGCTTCTTGCGACCAGCACGAGAGTTTTGACCCTTCTGTCCTTTTCCACAAGTCTTACCGCGCTTGCCACCACGGCCAACGAGTTCGGTCTTGCGATTTTTAGTCTTTCTTTTTAAATTATTGATCTGCATA
Source organism: uncultured Candidatus Saccharibacteria bacterium (assembly GCA_964583845.1). Taxonomy (GTDB): domain Bacteria; phylum Patescibacteriota; class Minisyncoccia; order Phycocordibacterales; family GWA1-40-21; genus JBAWVR01. The sequence continues at coordinate 26,461 of CAZOXG010000003.1, read as the reverse complement.
GTAGTGAAATTATTTAACTGGAGCTTTTTCAGCTTCAATCTTAGCCGGAGCAACTACATTACTTTTCTTGAATGAAGAAAGAGCAACAATAGCAGCTTGAGCAATATTTAGTTTATTCTTTGAGCCAGACAAGATTTTGGCAGTAACGTCCTGAATACCAGCAAGTTCGATGACGATACGAGCTGATGAACCAGCAATAACTCCACGACCCTTGGCTGGAATCATAATCAAGCGTGCACTAGAGTATTTTGAAGTAACTTCGTGCGGAATTGATTGACTCTTTGTTAGGGGAACAGTAATCATATTTTTCTTAGCATCACGAACTGCTTTGTCGATTGCAGCAGCAGTGTCATTGGCTTTACCCAAACCAACACCCACCTTACCCTTTCGGTTACCGATAACGATAGCGACAGAGAAATTAAAACGACGTCCACCAGTAACTACACGTGCTACGCGACGGATTTTAATCATTTTCTGATCAAATTCAGAGCGAACTTTTTCACGAGGTCCACGGCGATCATCACCTTTACGGCCACCAGCACCTGGACGACCATCATTGCGACGTTGGAACGGAGGGCGGTTCTGTCCAAAAGAAGGACGAGGCTGACCCTGACCTTGAGGTCTTACTGCACCAGCATTATTTTGTGTTGTATTTTCCATAGTCATTGATTAAAAAATAAGTCCACCTTCGCGAGCTCCGTCAGCGAGGGCTTTAACCTTACCAATATAAGAGAAACCACCGCGGTCAAAGACGACCTTGGTAACACCAGCAGCTTTAGCTAGTTTAGCGATCTCTACACCAGTTTCTTTGGAGCGTTCAATAAAGGTCTTACCTTTTGCTTTAGCAGAAGTAGCAGCAACTAAAGTTTTACCTTTAGTGTCGTCTATAACTTGTGCATAGATAAACTTATTTGAGCGAAAAATAGCCAAACGAGGACGCTCGCTGGTACCATCAATCTTCGCACGAATGCGATTATGACGTTTTTCGATCTTAGCAGTTTTTTGATTCGTAATTTTCATAATAATTTTTTAAATTTTACAGATTAGGCGGTTTTCTTACCTTCTTTACGGCGAATTATTTCATCACTATAGCGAATTCCCTTACCCTTGTATGGTTCAGGTTTCTTTACAGCACGAGTTTCAGCAGTGAAGCGACCGACTAGTTCTTTATCGCAACCAGAGATAGTAATGACACCTTTTTCTTGAGTAACCTTGAGAGTTTTTGGGATTTTGATTTTGACCTGGTGTGAAAAACCAACATTTAAAGTCATTTCATCACCTTTGATATCAGCTTTGTAACCGATACCTTCGATAATAAGCTTCTTTTCATAAGCCTTGTTTACACCTTCAACCATATTTCTAATATGGGAAGCATAAGTACCCCAAAGAGCACTATTTTCTAAATTTTTCTTGACTGGTGTAAGAATAACGTTTCCGTCAACAATCTCAACCTTGATGGCTGGACTGACTTCTCTAACCAATTCACCGAGAGGTCCTTTGACAGTCACTGTATTACCGACGATTTTAACTTCGGTCTTAGCAGGGATAGCAATAGGGTTTTTTCCAATTCTAGACATATATTTATATTATTTAACTGGAGCTTGAGAACTACCAGATTTTAAACAAGACTTCACCGCCGACCTTTTCCTTTATTGCCTGTTTGTCAGTCAAGAGGCCTTTAGGAGTTGAAATTACAGTACAACCAAAACCACCTTTGTAAGGTTTGATAGCATCAGCACCAGTGTAAACACGGCGAGATGGTTTAGAAATCCTTTGAACATCACGAACAGCATGACTGTTAGTGCTGGAAAGTAACTCGATTTCCAAAACGTTACTTTTCTTCTTTAGTGAACTTGATTTGATAAAACCTTCCTTCACAAGCAAGTCGCCAATAGCCACTTTAATCTTGGAAGTAGGAAGAGTCATTGTTTCCAATCCAGCCTTCTGAGCATTCTTCAGACGGATTATGAAATCTGAAATAGGGTCGGTTACCATGATGATTTTTTAATGCCAGTAATTTTGCCTTCATTAGCAAATTCGCGGAAGCAGATACGACATAGATCGAAGTCTCTCATGTAGCCATTCTTGCGACCGCAACGGAAACAGCGCCTAACGACACGAGAGGCGAATTTCGGCTCCCTTTTGGAGCGAGCGATAACTGATGTTTTTGCCATTAATTGTTTTCTTATATTGACTAGCGAGGAGCGACGCACAAACTTCTTAGTTTGTATGGCGTCCGAGCGAAGTCAATCTATAAGGTATTAACATACCTTCTATTAATAAAGTTTATTCTTTGTGATAAACAAAAACAGAACGTTTTAAATGTTCTGTTGTCACCCCAAAGGGTCAAAATAAAACTTATTAGCGTTCAGTCAGAAATGAAGCAAATCACCCCTTATCCTATTAGCTAATACAGTGTTACGTGGGTTTATCCTCAGTTGAAAGTCGTTATATTGCGACACTCAATTATCCCTTGGAAACCGACAAACAAAAAACCCTTATCAGGTCTTCGGGTAGATAATAGCAGAAAAGGAATACAAAGTAAAGGGATTGAAATGATCTGGTGTTTTCCTTACCGTCATTGCGAGGTGATCCGAAGCAATCCAGACTTATCGTCTTACGAATCAAGACTTTTCTAATCCCTGGATTGCTTCGCTCCGACTCGCAAAGACAGCCAAAAATCATATTTTACAATTCAAAACTGATAAACAAAAATCACCTTTCGGTGATTTTTGTTTGTTTTTAAAACACTAATTTCTTATTTCATCAAAGCCTGAATCAATTTTACCACTTGGTCAAAACCGATTAGAGCGGAGGCAGTATTATTTGAACCGACAGTAATAGATGATTGTGTAGAGACTGAATCAGTAATAGTAAAGTAATTATCACTTACATCACAAACATCTGTAACAGAATTAGTTAATAAATCACAAATTTTTATTTTATATCTATTATTAGGCGTTATGTTATTTTGCCCAGTAAAAGACGCGTGATAAACTCCATTACCCAAATTTGTTGTTTGATAGTATCTTTTAAACTCTTCTCTGACTACTACTCCATTCGCATTTACAAGTGAGACTTTTAAATTTGAAGTTGGCGCGTAATTTACTCCATCAGAAGACTTCCAACTAAAACCTAAATCACCTGCCATATATAGATTTTCATATACAATCGATTCTCCACCATTTGGTGAAAGGACGGTAATGGAAGGATTAACTGACATTGTAACTGGAGTTGTTAAAGTAACATTTACAACTTTAACATTATAAAGTGTATTACTTCTAACACCATTGATATCCTGTACATCAATTATATAATCACCATCAGGTAAATTCAACGGTACCGTAAAGAAAACATTGTTATCATAAGCTGATCCACCCAGTACCAGCCCAGAGACCTCAGTAGCCCTACCTAAAATATGAACTGTTCCAGTATTTTTTAAATTACTTCCATAAACCGTAGCTTTTTGTCCTGGGTGGATAATATTTGGATATTCACCAGCAGTCTGGACTGAAGTAATTATCGCTGAAGTCGAAATTACTATTGGAGTAGGATTTTTAACCTGAACAGTTACCGAATTACTCTGACCAGCTGGGGTTTGCACATTGATTGAGTAGTTTCCGTCAGTTAAAGTTGGTACAGTAAAATCTAAATCTGACCCTGCACTACCACGACGAGTAATCTGACTAAAGTTTCCTTTATCTTTACCAAAACCAACAATATACACTGTATTAACACCACTCAAGTTAGTACCATAAACAGTCGCCTTTTGCCCTGGGTGGATAATATTGTTCGAATTACCTGATGATTGCACATTATTAATTACTGGTTTCAAAAATTTATCAGTTTCACACTTTATAGGATAATTTATTTCACTTGAAGAGGAACAAATATTACCGCCGCCATCAACAAACATACTTGCTGGAAAAAGAATTGGGGCCTTCAAAAATAAACCGAAGTCATTATTCTTAAAAACATTATTACCAGTAACTACCTGCTCATCAGTAAAATTAGAAAATTCAAATCCACCTCCTTTGCCGGGTGGTGCATACACCCTGATACTTGATGAATATCCCTGTTCACGTAGACCATCCATTCTTTGAGTAATTAATTTATTTGAGTCAAAATAATTATTAATAAATTTCATTTGCGATTCACCTGGACGCAAATCGTAATCTCTAAAATAGACAAATAATGAGGGAGAATTCGTAATGGTGTTATTACTAATTGTATTTTCACTAAAATTTAGCCAATGCCAACCGCAAATCCCAGCGAGTGCAACATTGTCAATTTTATTATTAGCAATTGTTGAATCATTTAAAAAGCCAACACTTTCAATACCACACTCCCAGGAGTTTCTAATATTATTATTACTAACATTAATAGAGTTTTGGTTATCGAGGACAACAACATCATCAGGGCCAATATTCGGAGGAGCAGAATTACCATGACGTATACCATCAGACTTTCCATCAACACTATTACCAATAAACTTATTGTTTATACCTTCTTTAAACTGAACAACTGCTCCAGTATTTACAATAGCTGCCGAAAATTTATTACTTATTATATTAACAAAATTGGATTGAAAAATCTGAAAAGTTGTTGCGGAAACCGTATTGCTTTTAAATTCAATTTCGGTCGAAGAAGATATAGTTGAATAAGTTCCTCCAATTGTATTATTGTTAACATTTCCTTTGCTTGAATTCTCCAACCTAAACATGTGTTGAGCTGGATTAATAGATGTCACATTAACACTCGACAGAACGGAACAATTTTGGACAATAAAATCTGAAGAGTTTTTTACAAGTATAGCAAAATTTTCTGCCGTGCTTTGTATTGTCTTGCCCTTGCAATCAAAGGTCACATTTTTTACGTCACTTATTGTTATACATGGCTTTCCAGAATCATTTTTGATGTTACCAGTAAGTATATAATTACCGGGTTTCGATATGTTTTGACATCTTGAAACTTTTACAGTCTGAGATGGTTGTTTCATTACTTGAAAATCAATATCTTGAATTGTATTTGGGGTAATTAAAGTAACCGCCGGTGACGAAACACCGGCAGCCGAACGTGCTGCCGCTGCTTTTTCCGGAGCAATAATACCCAAAGAAATAAACAATTCTATTAATTGGGATATACTAACATCTGCCGCTGACACCGGCACCGCCATAGCCCCCCATCCTAAACTAATTACCATCATTAAAACCAATACCCCCTTTGCAATTGATTTCAAATATTTTTGAGACTTAATCATAATCAAATATTATTTTTATAAACCATTAATAAATTTTGCCTTAGCAAATTATATTACATCATTATAACACCCCCCCCCGAGATGCACAATTTTATTACTTTGAATTATGAATATGTTTGCAAAAGTGTAGACGTCATTGCGAGCCCGGCGAAGCAATCCAGACTTATTAATTTTGATATTAAGACATTACTAATTCCTGGATTCCCGCCTGCGCGGGAATGACAAAAATATAAAGCTATAAAAAATGTGGGCAAACAAAAAAACCGCCGGCGTTCACCGGTGGATTTTTGTTAGTTTTTTCTCATCTTAACCTCTTTGGCTATATTATATTTTTTTGTCCTTCTTACCAATTTCAAAAAAATAAAGGCCAATCTACGATTAATCTTTCTGAGGATTGTAAGTTTCCTGGCTAGACAGGATCGATATTTCTGGGCTTCATCTAAATCCATATATTAATTTTGAGTATTTTGAGACAGCTCCTTGAGAAACTCCCCCACCTTAATAAGTCTCTTAAAATAATTAAACCTTACCACTTGTGGAGTATGAGTCTCATTTATACCAAATCTTCGGCGATTTTCATCTTCTCCTGGCACTATTTTTTCACCGAGACTTCCTTTATGATCTAAATTATGAAAATTCGACTGCTTACGGAATTCATTGGAATACATCAGTGGATCAAATATTCCCACGATTTCATTTGTCTGGATACCTTGAGGTACCGGTATACCCGAACGCAATTGGGATAAAGCCTCTGAAAGGACTTTCTTCTTATTTTTAATATCTTCGGGCGACATGTGTTCGTCTATACCCTTTTCTCTTAATTTTTCATATATCATAGAAGTAAAATCACCTTCTTTGGGAGCCACAGCTCGAGCATATTCATTAGAAAACTGGAGAGCGATTTCTGCAGCAAAACCCAAAGGGATTTCGTAACTCCTAAATGTATTTTTACTTGTCGCAACCGGTGAAACCATCACCAGATCAACTTTCGGAAGTCTGTTTTTAGTTTCATCCCTAACCTCGAAAGATTGTGTAGCCTGCTGACTCTCCAAAAGACTCTGAGCGGTGGTCATGGCCATACTTGCCCCCATGGAGACGCCCCACAATCTTATATCAGTAGGCACATTTTCTCCTACTTTTTTCTTTAGATCAGAGACAAATTCAGCATAAACTTCACCTACAGACTCAAACGGTTTCCCTTTCATTTTTTCTAAAAAAGAACTGGGAACCTCTCCCAATAATCCGGCCGGACTTCCAACATCATAAACCTCGTAATCTTCTACTTCTCTACCACTGGCAATATCCTCTAAAGCTCGTGATAGCTTCTTGGAAATCTGGTCAATGCCGTGCTCCACCCAATGAAAAGGATGAGCTGATTTCATATCAAAAAATGTTGCAAATATGATTTCCTTTTTTGCATGACTTTTTTCCTCGTTTTCAACCATTTCAAGTTTTTGATTTTGATCGGTTTTTGTGACGACTCCTCCATGTTTTTCAAAAAGTTTTTGTGCCACGTCTTTCAAACGCACAACGTTGTAAGGAAACGACACTCCAGTCTTCTCTGACTTATACAATTTAGTATTCTCAATATTTTGCTGAAAATATTCCAAAAGATAAGTTTGAACGTTCTTTAATACTTCCTGATCATTTGTTATCTTTTTACACTCGCCAATTGTTGCCCCAATAACTGGAACTTTATCAACATCCAAAACCTCTCTATTTTCTAAGCTCTTACGTTTTTCAGACGCTTCTTTTTTAGGTATATTAAAATTTTCAAATGAATTCATATAATTACATAATAGAACAATTGATCATTGAAAACAATATTTTACTTTGCAATGTCCAACAAAAAATCCACCAGTGTTTACCGGTGGATTTTTTGTTAGTTATTTCTTCTTAGCTTCTTCCTTTTTGAAAGGAAAACCTAAATGTTCAAAAAACTTTTTAGCTTCATCTTTACCGCGAGCAGTTGTACCAATAGTAATGGACATACCGAACACGTCTTTGATTTCTTCGTCAGTGGTTTCTGGGAAAATTGTATTTTCTTTGATACCCAAAGAATAGTTACCCATTTCATCAATACCGTTAGAGGAAATACCACGGAAGTCACGAGTACGAGGAAGGGCGACATTAATCAATTTTTCAAGGAAGTCATTCATTCTTTTGCCACGCATAGTAACAACTAGTCCAACTGGATCACCTTCACGAACCTTAAAAGAAGCAATAGACTTCTTGGCGCCACGAACTGATGGTTTCTGACCAGTGATTTTCTTCAAACGGTCAATAATGATTTCAACCTTCTTCTTATCTTTGAGGGAACCAATTCCAACGTTAACCACAACTTTGGTAACCTTTGGAGTCTGCATTACATTCTTGTAGCCAGAAACTGATTTAAGAGCCTCGAAAGCTTTACTTTGCTTTTCAATAATACTGTTCATATTTTTATAAGTTAGATCTCTTTACCGGTTTTACGACTAACACGAAGTTTTTTACCATCAATAGTCTTGAAAGTAACACGAACGCGTTTGCCTCCTTCTACCAACATAACGTTTGAAGCGTCGATTGGCATGGTTTTATCTACAGTTTGACCTTTAGTATTAGCGCGAGTAGGACGCTGACGTTTTTTCAAAATATTCACACCTTCAACGATGAGTTTTCCGGTTTCTGGGAAAGTTTTAACCACTTTACCCTTCTTACCTTTGTCCTTGCCGGTGATCACGAGGACATTATCATTTGTTTTAATTTTCATAGCTTTGTTTTTTTGTCTCCGAACAATTGAATGTTCTGGTATTACCTAAACCGAAGTTTAAGGTAAGCGCTGAGATTAAAAGATTATTAAACGATTTCTGGAGCTAAAGAAGAAATTTTCTGGAAACCTTTTTCGGATAATTCACGAGGAATTGGACCAAAAACGCGACCAGCAATTGGATCCTTCTTTTCTTTTTCTAATATAACGACTGCATTTTCATCGAAGCGGATATAAGATCCGTCGGCACGACGATAAGGGGCTTTCTGACGAACCACCACCGCACGCAACACATCTTTCTTTTTGATGGCTTTACGAGGCTCGGCTTTCTGAACAGAAAGGATCACTAACTCTCCAATACCAGCGTAGCGCTTTTTAGAACTACCAAGTATCTTGAAGATACGTCCGATTTTTGCACCGGAGTTGTCAGCGATATTAACTATAGATCTAGGTTGAATCATAGTAGTATATTAAAATTATTTAACAACCTTGAAACGTTTCTCCTTTGAAATAGGAGCACAAGCTTCAATGGTTACCTTATCACCTACCTTACAAGTATTACCGGCATCGTGTGCCTTAAAACGCTTGGAACGTGAAATGAACTTCTGATATTTAGGATGTTTTTTGTAAGACTGTACCTTGACGACCACGGTATCCTTCATCTTATCAGACATAACAACACCAGAAAGTTGTTGTCTGTTGATTTTGACCTCCTCAGTCTTTTCAGTCTTTTTAATTTCTTGTTTCTTTGCCATATTTTTTGTTTTAGGTGAACACTTTGCAGTGCTTTACCGTTTATTTTTATTTAGCTGATTTGATAGCGGTCATCATCTGAGCTATTTCTCGACGCAAGTTACGTCCGTGACGTAAGTTCTTGGTTTTACTACCAGCAAGTCCGAAGCGGAAGTTACGAATTGCTTCTTTTTTCTCATCAATGAGTTTAAGTAATTCGGCTTTTGTTTTGTTTTTGATGTCAGTCATATTTTTTGAAATTAGATAGCGCGACTAACAACTTTGGTCTTGATAGAAAGTTTGGTACCAGCTTTACGAAGAGCTTCCTTGGCAGTAACAGCATCGGCACCGTCGATTTCAAAGATGACACGTCCTGGGCGGATAACACATTCATATCCCTGTAGATCTCCTTTTCCTTTACCCATTTTTACTTCAGCCGGTTTCTGAGTGTAAGGTCGGTCTGGGAAAATACGAGTCCACATTCTTCCAGATTTACCCATGTTGTGGGCTCCAGCTTTACGAGCAGCTTCAATTTCTTGAGAGCGGATACGTCCAGCGGATAAGGCTTTGAGGCCAAAAGAACCGAAAGCTAAAGTGGTTCCGCGAGATTCTACACCGATTTTTTTCACATTCTCACGTCCAGTCTGCCATTTACGATATTTAACTTTTTTAGGTAATAACATAGTAGTAAAATTAAATTATTATTTTTTAGCAGCAGCGGCTTTGATATCTTTTTCAAAAATATCGCCCTTGTAGATCCAAACTTTGATACCAATATCACCGTAAGTCATATGGGCTTTTTCACGTGCAAAATCAATATCAGCACGCAAAGTTTGAAGTGGAATGCGACCTTTTTTAAGAACTTCAGTACGAGCCATATCAGCTCCACCTAAACGTCCTCCTAAATATATTTTAACACCTTTGACTTCACGACAAGCCATAACTTTTTCAATAGTTTGTTTCATAACGCGACGGAAAGTCATACGTTTTTCCAAGGACTCAGCAATCATCTGAGCCACGATAGCGGCACTAGCTTCAGGAGCCTTGATTTCTTCGATATCCATTTTGAAGTCGGCTGGTAATGGAAGTTTATTCTTGGTGATAAATTTAGTGATTTCAGCTTTGAGTTTCTGTGCACCTTCCCCACTACGGCCAATAACCATACCCGGGCGAGATGTTTTAATAATCAAGCGGAAAGATTTTGCATTGCGTTCCATTTCAATGGCACCAATGTAAAAACCACGGAGTTTTTTCTCCAAGAATTCACGGAGCATAATATCGCCGCGCAAATTTTTACGATAGTCAGCGTTGCTAGCAAACCAGCGAGACTTCCAGTCGCGCAAGATTCCTAAACGATGAGCATAAGGATGTACTGTGTGTGACATAAATATTATTTCTTAGCTTTAGCGGCTTTAGCGGCTTTCTTAACAGGTTTAGCAGAGGCCTCTCTTTGAGCCAACACCAAAAGAACGTGACTAGTACGTTTGTTAATAGGATTTGCAGTTCCACGAGCACGTGGCATACGGCGATGTAAAGTTACACCCCCATCAACTGTAAGTTCCTTCACGAATAAATTTTCTTTATCCAAGCTAAAATTATGCTTGGCATTTGCCAGGGCAGATTCAATCAATTTTAAGATAGGAGCAGAGGCGCGCTTGTTAAGCAAAGATAGCGAATCCAAGGCGTATTCCACAGACTTACCTTTAATCAGATCGGTCACTAGACGCACTTTACGTGGTGACTGCCTGTAGTTTGAAAGTTTTGCGGTAATCATTATAGTTTAATAAGTTATTTCTTAGCTTCGACTGCAGTTTTTGCAGTTTTAGCGGCAGTGATCTCGGCCTCTTTTTTCTTCTGATCGAGATCCTTCTGCATCTTTCCTCCATGACGAAGGAATTTTCTAGTTGGTGAAAATTCACCCAAACGGTGACCTACCATTTCTTCGGTCACTAATACATCCACATGCTGACGGCCATTATAAACTCCGAAAGTGAAACCGACCATTTCAGGGGCAATCTGCGCGCGGCGTACCCAAGTCTTGATGACTCCGGCCTCCAACGGCTTCTTCCCTTCGATTTTCTTCAAAAGTCTGTCGTCCACGTATGGACCTTTTTTGATTGATCTTGCCATAATTAAATAAAAAGCTCTAACGAGCTATGTGAACACAATACTAGCAGAGACAAGAATCAAAGTCAACCTCGGATAGCATCTTGTATTTTGTATATTGTATTTTGTATATAAAGAAGAGAAAACCCCCGACCTTTTCTGGCGAAAAGGTCGGGGGTTTTGACACTTATTTTGAATATTAAACATTAAAAAAGGCGCCACGAATCTTCGCAGCACCTTTGCTTTTTGGACCGAGAAAAATCTCAGTCCCATTCGCCATCAATCATCCCCACTGGAGATTCGACGACCGCGAGAACATTCTTCTGGTTGAGGCAAAGTTCCTCATCCAGAAACTTTTCGCAGAAGGCGATGATCGCACTGATTTCAGACGCGAGCCTGGCGTACTGTACCTTGAAAATTTCCGGCACGGGCTGGAAGATGAACTTGGAAGCCATGTGACGGACCATCTTGTCCGCACGACGGCAAATGTTCGTCGCCCACTGTACCGCAAACTTTGAATTCTCCAAGCCCACCAACTCTTCCTTCAGTTTGGCGATCTTGCGTATTTGGCGCTTGCCATACTTACGTAGAGCTTTATCCAGACCGCCAATACTGAGACCTCTTTTCATGTCCATTGTCATTGTCCCTTTGCTTTAAAGCAACGGTTAATTTTTGACGACATCAACATGCCGTCTATTCATTAAAAATCCTACGCCTGTATAAAACAAAAGTCAAATATTCTATTTGACTTCACTGAATTTTATGATATTGTTTTACCGGAATCTAAACCAAAAGAGAGGTGTACCATGACAAACAACTTGCGCAAGAGAATCCAAACTCCGGGCAAAGTCATCGAGTTCAACCTGGTCATTCACGAAGTGAATGCACCCAAAGAACTCCTGATCAGCCAAGGTTTCTACAAGAAGTACGGGTGTCTCCCGATTGGCCTACACTACGAGATCGAAGTGATCGGTTTCGAGTTTGAACCCGCGATAGACGACATTATTCATATCACGGACGGTGTGGATGGTCGTAAATTCATCTACTACCCGAGGCAAATAACCTCCCTGAAAAAGGCTATCGGTGTCGCTCACTTTTTCTGCCTTGGAACGGCCTACTCGATTGTGAACGACGACGATTTCCAATGCTTGGCTTCATTTGCCGAACCTGCAAGATTCCTCAAGGAATTAAAAGATGTCTTTAGCATCTACGAACTCGAGTGATCAGATCACTCATCAAAAAGGCGCCGAGATTTTACCTCGGCGCCTTTCACTTTTTTTTAGAAACTATGCTTTTAATTTCTGTTCTAAAGCTTTGAGATATGCACCCTTCAAACTATCTAAACCAGAATACGGTCCACTTTTCAAATTATTTAAAGAAACAGAACTATCAGATTCAATTTTTCTAATGGCATCAATAAAGGTACTTAGTGATTTAAGAAGATCTCCAACTGCTTCGTATGAATCCAATTCTAGAAATACTGCTTTTATATTATCGTCAATTCTTTTACCTTGCTCTCTATTCCACAATTGTGAGAAAACACCTTTTTTATTGAAACGATTTTTTTCTGTCTGAAATTTAGTTTTAACTTTCTCAACCTCCTTCGCCCCCTCTTCTAATTTGCCAAGATTTTCATATATTTTATCCGACCACATATCACCCCGTTTTTCACCTCCAGAAGTCCAGTTTAAATATTTACCAATCACGCTATCTTTTTTTGTATCAGTATAAAAATTAAATACAACTACCCTACTATTAACTATTTCAAAAGATTTTAGATTGTGTCCAAAAGGATTTGAAGTGATTCTATCATTCAATTCAGAAAATATACCATCCAATTTCGGCTTTACCTTTTCAAACTTTTCAGCATTATCATCTTTTCTGATGGTGCCCTCCAATTCATCTACCCCTTTTTCAGCCAATCCTCTAGCATGCCTAAGTTTCGTCATTAAATAATCCTCAATGCCTGAGGCTTTTTGTTCTTTAGCAATGGCCGGATTTTCACTGAGCCACTTAGCAACTACTCCTGGCATTATTTCTACCAGTTTTTTATGATACTCGTTTCGAATAGCCCATTCATATTTGGGTCCTAAATCACCAGTTTTAATAATATCACCTTCAGTGATTATATCTGGATAACCAGTCTTTTTAACATAGGCAGCATCAAGAAAATTACGAATAGACTGCTCACCTTTAATGAGTAAATCGTCCATTACTTTTTTAACCTCTTCAGCCTGAATATCTTCCACTAAGGTTTCGGCATCGCCCTTCATTCTTTTAAAAGTTCCCCTTTTAGCCTCTGGATCAATAACTTTTTCCTGTTTTAACAATTCAGTCTTGGCCTGACTTCGTTCTTTAACATTAGCTCTTAATTGACCCCTGACTACTGCTAGATCAGCTTTATCTTTTTGTTGCTTTTCAAAAGCTTTCGTCATTTTACTTATTTCTGCTTTGACTTTATCATCTAATTCTTCATAGTCTTCCAATTTAGAAATACCAATTTTCTTCAACAGAGGGCCGGTCAATTCATCATTCAACAAATCCAAAACTTCCTGTTTAGACCTTTCGGCTTTTGCTCTGTCAGTTTGATAAGCTTCAGAAGCCTCTATCGCCCAAGAATCTTTTTCTACCAACTTCTTTTTTGCACTAGTAAGTCCCTCTACTTTAGCAGAAACTTCTTCACCTTTCTTTTTTTGTTCTTCACGTTTAACTTTTAAAGCTTCTTTTTTTAATTGTGAGAATTGTTCCATGAGTTTTGACTAGAATTATAATAATCATATTGTAACACCTTGGACGAATTGGGCAAGAAATATATGTTTTAAATTAATACATTAAGGCTAAACTTTATAAAAAATATAGACAAAAAAAGCGGCATCCAAAGTGGACGCCGCGGGTATGAAACAAAAGAACAAAATATGTAAGGGGTGAGAAATTCGATTTCTGCTTTACGTCTGGTGGCACAAGGCACTTTGAATCGAACCAGACGAGAGAAATGACGAAAATTCATCAACCCTCCAAAGAACTTTTCGGCCTTTCTTGCCGACATTGGAATGAGTAGAATCATCTACTTACTCCAATATTATTATACTAGTTTGATGGTGATTGTCAAGTTTCAACATTTGCTAATATAACCTAAAAAGGTTAGTCTAAAACCTGAATGTTCCCTCTCAAATAACAACGGACCCTGTCCAGAAAGGCAGTCATCAATGAAGAACACTCCCGCTGCGAATTCTCTTTGCGTTTTCTGTTACGACAATTCGGCTGTGGTTTCTCCGAACGAGAAATCGAGACTCGGTTGCTACAAAAGTGCCTGCCAGTTGCAAAAGAAAAAACCTTGTTTCAAACACATCATAGCTCAAGTGAAAAAACTGGCCCAGGGCGCCCAAGCCTACATCGCCAAGAGGCAGCTTTCAAAAAGCAATGGTTTGATCTGGGTGATCGAAATTAAAAGTTTCGGCGTCGCGACTGGAGTTGAGTTTATCGGTCCTCGTTATGGCAATGTGATATCAATGCTCCCCTGTACGACAGTAATCACGGTCGCCGAGTCAAAAGGCACCTGCAAGGAAAATGAAAAGCTGGTTCGGAATCTCTGTCGACTTCACCCCCGAGGTCGCTACTTCCGGTTTTACGGCCAGTGTTACAATCTCTATTCCGCTCGCGAGCATCGTTTTACCAAGAAACAAAAGGGCGGCCTTGACTTCAAGATGAACCGTGGCGACTTCATTAAAAAAGTCCCAACGACGGTTGAAGCTATCCCCCTCTCAGATGAGATTGTCCGCTATATTTTCCGCGAGGTATTCCGCCAACGTGGGGGTGCTGGAAATGTTTTTTAATTCATCTCTCCTTACACCCTCAGAGCGAGATTAACCCTTGTTCTGAAATCAAGGTGCCCCGGGTTTTTCCCGAGGCACTTTTTATTTTTATATTTTTGCATTAAAAAACCGGCTATAGGGATCGCCTACAGCCGGGGGTTACATTGTTTACGAAGCTTTTTTAATAGTTTCGCTTGTTGAATATTGTGGGTTATTGAAAGAATAAACTTCTTCAAACTTTTTCTCCACTATATTGTTTTGATAGACTCGAAGCGTTTTATAATTGCTACAAAATTCTTCTGGCCTCCAGAAATACATCCCCACGTTATAACCCATGGATTCCAAGATTGTTACTAAGTGTCGATTAATCTCATCGCCAGGCAAGTACACATATGTTCCTTGCTCACGTTGAGACTCGACTGTTTCAGTCAATAATCTTAGGTCCCAACCTTTCATAAGGTTGTCGGGTATAATTTCTATTGGAACTCCAGCTTTTTGGACCCCACTGAGGTCCTCATAGCCCTTCCGATAAAAATTAGATTTGGAGACGAACACCTTTACACTGTGGTGTTGGCAGTTTTGTTTTTGGTTTTTTTGAATCATAATTGCACACTCTTCCTTTTCTGCTAATTGTTTGTTTACTTTAATTAACACAACTAATCTCTCTTCTAACTAACTTTACATATGTTAATTCACTAGCACTTTGAGTGGTCCACCATGATGGCCATAACCTTTCTTTTACGCCTGTCTATGTGCAAAGAACCTACCCTGAATGATAATACCACATTTATGAAAAAATACTAGAGGTTGTTCAGTTAACCATATGAGGTGACAAATATGATAGATTGGGGTGACAAAGGTTAACTACCCTTTAATCACCTTAATCTGTATAAGTAAAAGCAATATGGCAAACAAAAATCAAGTAGCAGTTTACCCGATCAAAGTGAGACAAAAGTGGTACTTTTTAGTTAACAAAGTTGGTAAAACAGTGGAAGAGATTTGTCAGACATATGCCATATCGAAAAAGACCTACTACAAATGGCGAGAAAAGGATTTAGGTAGTCGTACATATATACCCAAGAAACAACATCCAGAAACTAAGATTAAAGGTGAAGTTAAAACTTTCATTGTCGAGCAGAAGAACTTGATTAATTACGGTCCTCTAAAAATGAAACTGTTAGTTAAACGTAAATTTAATTTAAATATTTCTACCACTGCCATTTACAAATTTTACAAAAAGAAAGGTTTGATTCGAAGACCACAAAAGAAACTACCATTCTTCAGACCGCTAAAAGACCCCTTGGTATCGAGATATCCGGGCAATGTGGTACAAATGGATGCGAAGTACGTTTGGGAAGCAGGCGTACGTAAATACCAGCGTACTTTCATTGATATTTGGACGGGTATTCAATTTGCCGTCGTCACTAGTACCATGACCGCCGAAGATACCGTCAATGCTTTTCTAGAAGCCGAGAAATATTTTCCTTTTAAAATTATTGGTGTTCAAACTGACAATGGTTCAGAGAACCGGGGGGGACTTTCACAAACACTTGGGAGAGAAAGGAATTGCTCATTACTTCATTCCAAAGTCTTCTCCCCAGTGGGATGGAGCGGTGGAAAGAGCTCATGGAGTCATTGATCAAGAGTACTATTTAAATCCGGTTAGAACTTGGAAAAGTTTGAATGACTATTTAAAGTGGTATAATTACGACAGGATACATTTAGGTAAATACCTAAATGGAATGATTCCGATGGAAAAGTGGCAGAATTATCAATTAAAAGCGTCACCCCAGAAGGTTAACTAAACAAAAGGGTAGTTAACCTTTGTCACCCCAATCTATCATATTTGTCACCTCATATGGTTAACTGAACAAGATATTGACAAATTTAAGATTTGTGATATACTTGTATGAGGTCGGGTGGTTCTTTCAGAATACATCCGCAAAACAAACACCAAAAAGAGGTGAACCATGAGCAGCCAGTTCCCGAAGATGAGTCTCTTTGACGAGCAGGTCGTCAAGAGCATACGTCTCCCGAAACCCTCCATCAACATGGAGCAGATTGGGAAAGCTTTGATTCTCGTAGACGAAAAAAAGACAATCCAGTCTTTTATCGAAGCGGGGGTCATGGTTTCAGAGGAAGACTTGCTCAGCGAGCTCTTCCCTGGAATCACGGGGCACGAGAAAATCGTGCGCGAGGTTACCATTTTCGAACTCTGCAGTGAAACTGCCGAGACCGAAGACATTCTTTCCTTCATAGACGCTCGCGGTTACAAGCCGGCCTCTATTTTGGAACTGTTGGCTATTGCAACAGACAAGAATGTGACACTTCCCAACAGCTTTAATTCCCTGGTTGCCCTTGCAAATGGCAGTCAGGTGGATAAAGAAGGGAAAGTGTTTATGGTTTCCTCATTGTTTCGCAGGCATGGATCAACCATGTTACACGTCAATCACACTGACGAGACATGGAAAAAATCCACCCTGTTTGCGGTCATCAGTAAGTAAATAGTTCCTTTTTCCGGCAAAGGTAAAAAAGCGGAAAGACTCCACCACGTGGAGTTTTTTGTTACCTTTTAATTTCTAAGATTCTTAATCATGTACGTTCCTCTCAATTCATAACCTGATTTCTTATAGTATTCACGAACCCCCACTCCAGCAATCACTGCCAGTTTTTTGAGACCTTGCTCTCGGCAAATTTTCTCTGCTTCTTCCATAAGCTTTCGGCCAAAACCAGAATGTTGAACATCGCCAAACTCCCCCACTGGTGCCACTGATCCATAGGTGTGTAACTCGCGTACCAAACCAGCGCCGCGGAGTTCGGGAATAAACTGTTTAACATTGGAATCATTAATACGTAAACGCAAAAAAGCGTAGAGAACTTTTTTATTTGGTGAATTGTAAGAAATAAAATATTCGGTTCCACCTAGGGCTGGCATTTTCAAAACGTGTAACTCAGCCTTTTCATTATCGGCCGGTTGATGACCAGCTTCACGACAACGAATACACTGACAAGACCAACCGTCTCGTTTGGCAATACCCTGAATCATTTCACGCAAGTTAGTTATTTTATTTCCAGCCTTGATGCTAGTCTCAGGAATATCACGGATCAAACGAGCGATGCGCACATAGGTCGGCGTTATTTTTTTAATCTTGATTAACAAATTCAAAAGTTGAGCCTTGGTATATGGTTTATATTTTTTCTGTTTCCAAGCTTTATACAAATCAGTCCCCTCCACCACCACACATGGGTAAATCTTAATCATATCCGGCAACCACTCCGGTGCGGTATATAAAGTTTTAAACATTTCCAAATCCATCTTTGGTGACGACCCGTAAAGAGAAGTCATCATGTGTAGGTTCAGTTTGAAACCCGCTCGACGCAAAAGTTCAATCGCTTCAATACTTTTTTTCACACCATGTCCGCGACGATTTAATTTCAAAACTTTATCATCAATATGTTGAATACCGAGCTCGACGCGAGTACAACCGAGTTTGCGCATCTGTTTGATTTCCACTTCATTGATATAGTCTGGGCGAGTTTCCAGAGTTAAACCTACGCAACGACTGTGAGTGGTTTCGTTTTCTTTTTGCGCTTCAGCCAAAGTTTTGGCTTCGTATCCATTCAAAGCTTCAAAACATCTTTTAATGAACCAGTTTTGATATTTCTTATCAAAGTAAGACCAAGTGCCACCCATGACAATTATTTCAATTTTAGTAATGTCATGGCCATTTTCACGCAAAGCCTTTAGACGTGCGGTGACCTGATTGAAGGGGTCAAATTGATGTGTAATCGCTCGCATAACTGCCGGTTCATTGGCAATGTAACTCTTGGGCATTCCCTTTTCATTTGGACAATACAAACAATTGCCTGGACAAGGAAAAGGTTTGGTTAAAACCGAAATAACCGCGACACCACTCATCGTGCGCACCGCTCGTTTACGTAAAAAAGTTTCCAAAATTTTATTACTTTCTATTTCTTTATTTTCAAGTAATTTGTGATAGACTCTTAATAACTCAGACTTCTGGGGAATAGAAATCTTGTTGGTACCGCAAAAACGCTTGGTCAATTTCAAAAAATCCACCTTGTCCACTGAGGCATTCTCAACCAGAGTTTTGATTAATTTTATTAAGATTTCGTCAGACATATATCTAAAATGAAGCCTACCACCGATCAAGTCAACCAAATACTACATCAAACCAAAGCGATTTACAACGCGATTGCTAGTGACTTTTCTAATACTCGTAACAAGTGGTGGACCGGATTGGAGAAGTTATCTGACTACTTACCAGAGGGTGGCAAAGTTTTAGATGTCGGCTGTGGCAATGGCCGCTTGGCAGAATTATTTAAAAATAAAAACGCAGAGTATTTAGGGGTGGATAATAGTGAGGAACTTATCAAAATCGCTAAAAGTAGATACGCGGGTTTGTCCCCTTCTGTCATTCCTGCGCAAGCAGGAATCCAGGACTCAGAATCAGTCTTAATACAAAAGATGGATCCCCGCATTCGCGAGGATGACAGAGAAGAGAAAGACAAAGAAAATAACACCGCCTCCAAAATCTCCTTCGCTGTCGACGACGTCACAAATCTAAAAACCACCGGCGAATTTGACCTGATTATTATGATCGCCGTTCTCCATCACTTACCTACAGAAGAACTTCGTCTTAAAGCCCTACAATCTGTTTACAAACTTTTGAAACCAGGAGGAAAATTTGTCATGTATAACTGGCACCTTTGGTCTTGGAATTATCGCCATCGCTACTGGAAAAATCTTTTGAATTTTAAAGCTAAAAAACAAGCCGGCCTTACCAGCATCTTTGACGCTCTCATTCCCTGGAAACCCCTTAACCAGACTGACATGCGCTACGTGCACTCCTTTACCAAACACGAACTCCGCCGTTTGTTAAAACAAGCTGGTTTTACCATTGAGGATATTTACTATGATACCCGAGGAAAACGAACCAACTTTTTGTGGGGATATAATACGGTAGTGGTGGCAACAAAAAAATAAAAAACACCAAACACTAGAGGTTTGGCGTTTTTGGTTGGAGTTTCCGATAAATCTTATTCGACCAACTCGCAGCAAG
Organism: uncultured Candidatus Saccharibacteria bacterium; assembly: GCA_964583845.1. Lineage (GTDB taxonomy): Bacteria > Patescibacteriota > Minisyncoccia > Phycocordibacterales > GWA1-40-21 > JBAWVR01. Next base: position 6,721 of record CAZOXG010000003.1, on the reverse strand, counting down.
TTGCCGCAAAACAGAAACGGTCTGCAAGGACGGCGTTTTGCTCAAACCACTCGGCCGCGTAACGATTTTTCTTACGAAGTAAATCGAGGGCTTGGACAGTGCTGACCTGATAGCTCGATTGGCTCGACACAATTGCTCCAGTTACAACTCCGAGCGCAACTCCACGAACAGGTGGAAGTATCGGGATAGTGATTCCAATCCACTCATTCTTGACCCATTCAGGCGCTTGTCCATTGGGTATACTGGTGATTCTGATTGATTTCATGAAGACCCCCTTCTGTTTTTGGTGAAGAAACTTTTCTTTTTTCAATATAACAGATTATCACAAAAAAACAACTTGGATATTAAAGTTTTACTTTTTAAATCCTTGTGCTAAGGTGAATCTAGAAAAACCAACTTTAACCAGGAGGTCTTTATGACAAACCAAAGAGAACCTTTGATGATGATTTTTACCGGGACAGATGTTAAACGGTCAGTTTTTCTTCGCGAAATTCACTACCGAGTTATGGAGTATGTAGACCACTATGGCATGGGTATTAATTCCCTCTTGGTGGAAATCGCTAAGAATATTTATGATCATGCCAATGGTCGAGGTAGTCTCACCATTACTCCCCAGGATGATGAAACTTATCTTTTTGAAATCTGGGATGAGGGTACAGGAGGTTATGACTTTGAGGAAATCATCCGCTCAGAGAAGTCTCGACTCAAAGGTAACGGTGTGAATTGTGGAGCTGGTCTTACGCAGATTCAAGATTATGCCGATACTTTCACCACCTCGTTCAAGATAGACACTACCAAAGGCTTCCGGTATTCTGGAACTTATGATCCCAAAAAACTGGAAAACTAAAACCCCGCGAGTTCGCTCGCGGGGTTGTTTTTTATTATAAGTCTTGACTCTTTAAAACCATCTTCATTTCAGGTAATAATCTACCGGCAGAAACCTCCCCAGTTTCCACGAAACCTATTTTTTTATAAAAATTGATTGCATTAGTATTACTAGAAATAACATCCAGATAAGTATCAACTTTTGGATTCAAGAAATCTTTAACGTTATTCCAGAGCTTTGTGGCAATTCCTTTACCCTGAAACTGTGGCAAAACAAACGCGGCTTGTAGTATATTTTTTTCTTCTCCTTTTTCAATATAGACAAATCCAGCAATCTTACCGTCAACCTTGGCAACAACTATTTTTTCATTCTCAGTCAGAGTTGAGAGACTTTCTCTAACTTTCTTAATATTTTCCTCAGATAATGCCGAGGTCACCTCTTTTTCTATTTCCTCTTGAGTTTTTCCTCCCTGAACATACACACTTCTAGAAGCCTCCTGTATAATTCTTTGTATTTCAAAAGTATCCTCAATAGAAAAAGCTTCTATTATTAACTCATTTTTTTCTTTTTCCATATTTTTTTGTTCTATATTATTCATATTTTTTCACTTTGTTGTTTATAAATCTCAAAAAATTTAGAATTTTCATCGTTCGACAAAACTTGATAATCCCCTTCCTCAATTACACTACCATTTTCAAAAACAATAATTCTATCGGTGTTTTTCAAAGTAGAAACACGATGAGCAATACTGATCACAGTTTTCTTATCCAAATTTTCTTCAAGGGCTTGCTGAATCAGTGTCTCAGTTCCACTATCTAGAGAGGAGGTTGCTTCGTCCAAAATAAGTATCTGAGTGTCTTTGTATATTGCTCTAGCCAATCCAATGCGCTGTCGCTCCCCACCCGATAAACGATAGCCTTTTTCTCCAATTTTTGTCTCTAAACCATCAGGCAACTTGTCCATCAAATCTTTAAGTTGAGCCACTGATATAGCTTTTTCAAATAATTTGGCATCAAATTCACGCATTAAAGTAATATTTTCCTTCAATGACAAATTAAACATCTCGGAATCCTGCAAAACTAAAGTAATATGCTTGGTTATTTCTTCATGTTTAATATCGTAAAAATTAGTCTCGTCAATTTTAATTTTTCCACTATCAATCTTATAAAGACCTAGAAATATTTTTGCCAGGGTTGACTTTCCACTTCCGGATTTGCCGACCACTCCAATCTTTTCATTCTTCTTTATTTTTAACGATAAATTCTTAATACCGGTCATATTCTCAGGATTATCAATTTCGTCAGTCTTGTTTTTGTAATCAAAATTAACCCCTTTGATATTTATATATTTCCAAGTTTTTGGAAATCCTGATTTTCCAAACCCGGTGTATATTTCGTCCCAGAAAATCGGCATCATTCTTCCAATGGCAACTTTTGCCTCTACCAACTTTTCAAAACCACCGGTAGAACTCTGAACCGACGAACTAAATTTCTGAAAATAAGTATAATAAACATAGATAGAACCGAGGCTGATAACCCCTGCAAGAAAACCTTGACCAATGGAATACAGAATTAGGGCAACGAAGATAGCGTTCACAACCTGGAAAAATTTCCACTTATCATTCCACAACTTGACCTTCTTAATACTAAAATCTCTTGATATTTCCTCACGTGAGACAACGCCCTTCTTAAAAGAATCCTTTACTCCAAGAGTTTTAATGGTCAATATATTATTCAACCCCTCAAAATAAGTTCCGCCAGCCTTCTCGGTTAGAACGTTTCCAAGATTATTCATCTCAACCATACGCCGATAAAAACTGGTTTGAATAATAACCACAATCAGCAAGTACACTAAACTAATTATAAAAAAGTATATATTTAAATAAGCAAACGCTATCAAGACACCCATCGCTCCAGCAAGATGGACCAATAAATCCTGAGATAACAGTATCTGCACTTGCTTCAAGGTCTCAACGCCAGTTTGGATTCGCTGAACTTTATTTCCGGTATTATCTTTATCGTGCCAACCTAGTGAAAACTCCAGGAGTCTTTCAAAACCTCGTACTTTGGTGAAATACGACACATTGTGTTGAATAGTTGAAAGATCCTTTTTAACATTAAGTCGTATAAGTGAAACTATCCCCCAACTCAAACTCAAGATGGCGATATAAAAATAAAAAGTGTTTAAAGAATCTCCTGAAGTGTAGTGGGTAAAGAAATCTACTATCCACCCCACAATTAAAACTGGGAGTAAATCGTAAAACAACACTACAATCAAAATTACCGTGTACGTCAGGTACTTGGCCCGTTTATCGTCTAATAAATAGTAAAATGCTTGGACCAAATTCCACCAACTAAACTTAGGCATTATCTCTTTAGAATCAGATTTCATTTTTGAATTATAACACGAACTCCGCCGACTATTAAAACAAGCAGGTTTTGCAGTTGAAGACGCTTACTATAATACTCGTGGAAGACGAACCAACTTTTTGTTTGGGTATAATACGGTGATAATAGCGACAAAAAAATAAAATTGTTCCAAAAAGAATTCTGTTATGCTAATATAGTCCGAGCTAGATCTCTAGACAATAAACACAGGAGGAGTCCATGAAAGCTGAATCAATCTTGATTGTCTTCACCCTCACTTCTCTCGTAACCATTACTATTGCAATCATGATTTCGAGACACAAAACGCACTGCAATCTCAAGACATTCTTTGAATATTTCGGGATAATACCAGTTAAAGCCGTCTGGTCAAAAACCAAAAACGGTGAAGCACCGGACATAAAAAATAGGAAGGAGTTCGAGGAAGCAAACGCTATAGTAATACAACGAATGCTCTACCTCAGAGAAGAGATAAGGTGCTCCGCTGAGGCAATTAAAGAGTGCGACAAAACTGTTTCTGATAAATTCAGTAAGACGCAACCACTTAATGCACCTCAATGGGTACAAGAACGGGAAAATTTGCATTTTCGAATGACCCGGTCCAAATGCCGATACTACCTAGCCTTTCAGGCTGCCTGTGGTTGTGGTTATGAAAAAGTCCTTAAATCCTGTGGGCTATCTCAGATAGAAATGCCCGTCTGAATAATACCAACACACAACACCCCATGAGTTCGCTCGCGGGGTTGTTTTTTATTTTAAGTAATTATTTATCTTAATATAATCTTTCTCTACCACATCAAACCCCTTACTCCACTCACTCTCCCCTGCCTCGGGGTCAACAAATGCGACAGTCACCACTTTTTTAGCTTCGCTACCTTTGGACATCTCTAAATCACCAGGACTATTACCGAGTAATAAAACATTATTTCTACCTTTAAGAATTTCTGACAGACCAGGCACTTCATGAATCAGGGTTTCATTTTTATTTAACGAATGAATGACTGGCTTTGTCACTCCAATAGCCTCGCCCCGATCATTCCATTTAAAACTATTAGTTAAGTAGTGGATATTATCAAAATTCACCCCTTCTTGTTTGCAATACATAGAAACAGCCTCACCTAAACCAGAAGCCGAGAAAATAATAACCGGGATACCGAGATCGTGAGTTAGTTTTAAAAATTCTTTGGCGCCGTCACGGAACTGAACTATTCCCGAAGCACAGATTTGTTCTATATGTTCTTTCTTTAAACCAGACTTGATCAAAAGATCAAAATGCTTAGTCCACCATTCATGCATTTTGGCCAAGCGAGTTTCAAGAGGTAGAGTTGAGTCTTTTTCATAAGGAAAATATTCAGCAAACAAAGCATGGGCCTGCTTTTGATATTCGGGAGACAAGTATCCAGGATGATCACGTAAGACAGAGATGACCGACTGAACTTTTTTCCCATCAATGTATTCCTTGGTCAAAGTGCCATCAAAATCTGCTACGACATGGAGTTTGTTAACCTCATCAGTCAACAAGTCTTTTAAGAGAGTTTCTAGAGTTTTCATGAACAAATAATATCATGTGGAAAGCTAAACAAAAAGCCGGGTCGCATTTACCCGATCAAATCATTATTTGATTTAGGGTAGCGACCCGGCTTTTTGTTTAGCTATTTACAGCTCTGACAATGTCTTCCTCCTTCCAACCCACCGTTCTCAGATTGTTTATTATGGCTTCATTATTTAAACCAGATGCTCGAGCGGTATGAATATAGTTTAATAGATTTGGATCGATTGGTTTTAAGAAATTGTTTTGCGGATAAACTTGATTATTTCCTGGATTATAGTTTACCTGAGTATTATTCATATTATGATCATTTTCTAAATGATCCATCAATACTTCATCTTTCTTTATTCGGCCAGCCATCTTTATAAACACCCAGACAATCACTAGAACAATAACAATTCCCAAACCGAGCAAGCTCCAAAACAAGAATCCGAGTTTGCCAAGCTTTAACCTAAGGACATCTTGAGTAGAATCAATAGAATTTCCAGAGGTTATTATTTGATTACATTCATCAATGTAAGTTTGAATATTCTTTTTTACGAAGAAGTCTTCATTAAAATTTTTTAATGACTCAAAACTTTTAATGGAACTCCTGCATTGATTATTTTGAAGTGATAATAAACCATTTTTAAATATACTATGATAACTCTCATTTTCATCTATGGTTATATTATTGGTATCTAATACATTCTTAACCAAAGAAATTGGAATAGCAAACGCAAAGGCGTCTCCAGCATCCGCGGCGGTAGAAGCATAAGTTAACATACCCGCAACCTCCCCTTGATCATTAAATAATGGCCCACCGCTTGAACCTGGCGAAACTTTAGCTTCAGTTTGAATAGTCTTAAAATCTTTATTGATAGAATCTTTTAAACCACTAACCGTTCCATTGGTAAAAGTCGGTTCCAATATGTCTCCAGAATTAAACTGACCAGAAGACGGAAAACCGTAAACATAAATTTTACTCCCGGATTTTGAACTATCAGAATCAGACAAACCAATTGTTGGCAACTCGTCTTCTTTAATCTTCAAAATCGCTATATCTTTCTGATTATTTAGATAATCTCCATTAGCATAAACCAGTTTAGCGGGGAAACCAGCTGTAATCAAATCGGAAAGTCTATCACCGTTTGATCTTGGATTTAACACCACCAAAGTGTTGGTGGTGTTATCAATAATTTTATCAGTTAATTTTTTAATCCAAATTCTACCTAATTCTTCTCCAAATTGTCGCTGATCGACCTCCTTGATTCCCCTACTTGCAAGAACCTTACTCAACTTTGTAAGGTCAGCTACGGTAGCGCTTTTAAAAGCAACAGAAATAAGTGTAGCTGCAAAGGACTGTTTGCCTACATCATTTGAAGCAACGTGGGCGTTTGTTACAATATATCCATCTTTGTTAACTATATAACCACTACCCCTAACATAATCGTCGATATTCTTCTCTATAGGTTTATGGTCTTTGTGAAATACAATTTCCAAATTATCCCAATCGATACCAAAGCAAGAAATAGACATCTTACCTTCTAGATGGTGATAAATACTAACAACGGCTGGTTTTGTAAGATTAGATATATCACTTTCTTTTAGAATAAGTGGTTTTAATTCCACTTTCGTAAGAGCATTCAAATAAGGAATTTTATTTAAAATATCGGCATTAAAATAAAAAACGTATAAACCAAAAGAACAGATAATTAATAATAGAATAATAACTATTATGAGGAACTTTTTCATGAAGATTATTATAACATAAGAAATATTTTTTGCAGTCGCGAAATTATGCAAAACAAAAAACCCGCCGCTTTCATGACGGGATTTTAGTAATCACACCTTTAAAAAACTAGTTAACAGTTAATCAAAACACAATGTAGAACTATTTTTTATATTTCTGTTTAAAATATAATTATCTTTGTTCTAATAAATTACCAACCGTTGTACCAATAGAAAGACAAATCTGTTTTT
>CAZOXG010000002.1:0-41118 GCA_964583845.1 uncultured Candidatus Saccharibacteria bacterium | reverse complement strand
ACCAAGATTGATGGCTTCAAAGGCCACTGTCCTACCTTTAGACGATCTGGCAATAACACTTTCAACTAACTGCTCTAATTTACTATAAAAGAATAATAAAATCCAGTATTTAAATATAAAACCACCGGCACAGCATGCGCGATGGTTTTGATTAACATTCAGATCTCGTTTTCAGAGTATCTCGAACGTGAGGAAACGGATACCGTAGACTCGCTCCATCTCCTCGAAGAAAGCAGGCTTATTGCCAGCGACTATCAGTGGGTGTAACTGAAAGTCATTATCTGTAAGCAGTGTATAAGCCGTACCCACACACCACAACTTGATAACTTCTTCAAGTTTCCTCTCATCCGGAATCGGTCGCGGATAGCATACGAAGTGTCTGGTGTTGTCAGTTACCGGCCGATAAGTATGAATTCTCGCCGGCCAGTTGTCATTGACCCAGACCGGCGGTCTCAAGATTTCGATTTCATGGTGGATACCAGACGGTACCTCACCCCAGGTCGAGTAGAATTGAGTTTCATCAAGAATAAGTCCGATTGGGGACTGCTTGTGTACATGTCCGCGAAATTCAAAGACTGAAACTGTGTTTCCGGTCAAGATCTCGGCCTTCAAACAAAAAGTCTTGTTCATTGTCACTTCCTCCGTTATAAATTGGTACTAGAACTTCATTATATTGTTTATCATGTTTTTATTGATTTGTCAAAGTCGATAAAAACAAAGTCCGGTTTTTTGCTTGTGAAAAAACCGGGTTTGTTGCTTATTTATTGTAGTATCTAATCTTGACTATTCCCCCAGCAAACTATACAAACATAATTCAAGAGTAACTTCTGGCACACTAGATTTACGAATCTCATCGCTAGTACACAAAAGTCCTGCTAAAACATTGGAATTAATTTTAACTTCTTTTTTCTTGGCCAAATTATCAATAAAAGTAAAATCTTGATCTGAATATTTATCGCGAATCTTTTCAGCGGTACTTGGCGAAAGTCTGAGCAATAGAATATTGCGAACTTTTTCTAAAATCATTTTAATGTAAATTTCTGGATCAATATTCTCTTCTGCTATTTTTGAAATTGCTTGCAAACCATCCTCAATATTTTGACTATCAATGGCTGAAATAAAACCATTAACTGATTCCGATCTTGGTGCACCTGTAATTTCTAATACTTCCTCGACAGAAATCTTTTTGTCTGATGAAGCTCCAATCACCTTTTGCAAAATACTCTGAGTGTCGCGGAATGAACGATCTCCTAAAAATGCAATCAAATCAGCAGAAGCGGGTTCCAACTTAAAGTCTTCACTTTTTGCCAGCTTCAAAACCATCTCCTTGAGAATAGCTTGAGTCGGCTTACGAAAAATAAATGACTGACAGCGAGAGACAACTGTTTCGGGTACTTTCTCCAACTCAGTCGTCGCTAGAATAAAGACAGCGTGTTGAGGTGGCTCCTCTAAAGTCTTTAAAAGCGCATTCCAAGCGTTCTTGGAGAGCATGTGTACCTCATCTAAAATGTATACCTTGTAAGAAGATTCAAAAGGCAGAGTATTCACAGCTTCGTTCAACTCGCGGATATTTTCTACTTGAGTGTGTGAAGCAGCATCTAATTCATAAAGATCATTTGGAGTACAGCCGATTGCTTTGGCAAAAATACGGGCCAACGAAGTTTTACCAGTACCACGAGAGCCACAAAAAAGATAAGCGTGCCCAATATTGCCATTTTTTATGGAAGCTTCGAGTGTATGTGTTATATGATCTTGTCCAACCACTTCCTTAAAGGATTGTGGGCGGTATTTTCTATAAAGAGTGGCGGAATTTTCAACTTGATCTTTTTGAATTTTGGACATGTTTAATCTATAAAATAATAATGAATATAGTATAACTTAATGACAAATAAAAACCACCCGTGCATAATTGCACACGGGTGGAACAGACACTTCCCTTTTAATAAGGTTAAGATCGATAACAAACAAGATGTAAACACTTCTAAAAAGAAATTATCAACGACCGTCGATAATGACTCCGGGCACGCTATCAAACGCTCCAGTCGATGATACCTCGGCCGGGCAAGCATAATCCCAAAGGGGCTGATCTTTTCCAGCCTGACCATGTTCGGCCATATTTGGATGGACGAAATCCGGAAATTCCGAACCTTGGTTATCCTGGCTTCCGATGACATTAGCATCAGTTTCATTGTTGGGCATAGTAGTCTCCTTTTTGAGTTTTTAACGCAAGATGCAATCATCTTGTTCAGCAACAATTAAACACTTCTCAGAATACTTTAGCAATATAGACACAGCATTATTTGAATGTTTTTTGATTAAAAAAAAGGGCAAGCTCGCAAATCGAGTCTTGCCACAATCTACCAAACTTCAGTGCTGTAATGAGAGAAGGTTTCGAAACCTTTCTCCATTGACTCAATCAGAATCGTTGGAGCAACCAAAACCCGGTGGGCCATTGGTCCATCACGTTTCATTCTTGCGTCGGGAATCATTACCGACGGCAAGATCTGTCTTGAAATCGGAACCAATTCGCCAACCCCAACACCAAGATTTAGCAAAGGGATGTTTTTGCTCGGTTGAGGGATAATACACCCGCAAACGAGGTGCCGTCCAGCCATGGTCTTATTCTCATAGAGCACCGTGGAGATCGCCACGCAAACTGACCAAACAGCAGCCAACTCCTTCGTCCGACACAATTCGTTAATAGTATCGAGTTGAGTCGAGTACTGATCACTGAATTGACCCTGACACATACTTTCCAGCACGTACGGAAAATAGTTTGGTCGCAAATTTGTAAAATCATAACCAGGGCGACGAAGCAGTAGTGCGGATACACCAACCTTCGGCAATTTTACAAACGGCACGATCGAAATTTTCGTTTTCATTTTTGGCCTTTCTTTTGGAACAATTATTGGAAACACCTAAGCGCTATTCTATATTTTTATTTTAAATATGCAACCAAAAAAGTGCTCGAGGTGGTTCCTCGAGCAATTCACTTAGGGTGCGAATCTTTTTCTTGAGATCAAAACTTCTCTCCGAACTTGGGCCAGGAGATTTGGACTCGGAACGCACCCAATAAAATGACCAGTCACCAAATATGTTTTGGCTGTTGAAACACTTGGGCGTGAAGACTGAGAAAGTTTTGCCTTGGAACGGCACAACTTTGGCAACACAGCCACCAGATGCAGTTTGGAATATTTATTAGCCATTAGTCACCATTCCTTTCTTTGAGGTTGAACTTGGATATCTATTAGTATGATATCACGGATCTAGATTTTACTAGACTTTACAAAGTTTTTTACATTTTTTTTAACTTCGGCCAAATCTTTGGCGACCATAAGTTCAACGCGTAACTCTTTGGCTCCATCAAAACCTCCAACGTAAGCCTTGTAATGTTTTTTCATGACATCAAAGACTTTGCGTTTGCCCATTATTTTCAAAAATAATTCGGTGTGCTCAACCATTATTTTTAGTTTTTCTTTTAGTTCTGGCTCAGCCTTTCTTTTACTATCAAACAACCAAGGTTTACCAAAAATGCCACGGCCAATCATAATACCATCACAACCAGACATTTCAGCCTTTAGTAAACCATCTTTTAGATCAAAAACGTCGCCGTTACCAATAACGGGTATATCTTTACCTGAAGCCCGAACAACCTCGACAACTTTTTTTATAGAATTCCAACGAGCTGGCACCAAAGACATATCCTTCTTCGTCCGACCGTGAATAGTTAGGGCCGAAATATTTTCTTTTAACAATTCAGGAATCCAGGTTTCTATTTCTTCTTTGTTATAACCTAAACGAGTTTTGACAGAAATTGGAAGTTTGGGAGCGCCCTCGATAGCCGCACGAATAACCGCCCTTGCTAGAGTCGGACTTTTTATAAGAGCCGCGCCTGAACCTTGTTTTTGAACTCCTTTATCGGGACAGCCCATATTTATATCTAAACCATCGAAACCGAGATTTTGAATTATTTGAGCTGCTTTGAACATATGTTCAGGTGAAGCAGTAAACACCTGAGCTACTATCGGTCTTTCTCTTTTATCGAACTTCAACATTGGTAAGAGTTTTTCCAACCCCTTGGAATCAAGTCCGTCAGCAGAAACAAACTCGGTCCAAAATACATCGGGTCCACCACCATTTTTTCCGTGACGGCTATATTTAGCTATTATCTGTCTAAATGAATCATCGGTCACATCCAGCATTGGCGCTAAACAAAAAAATGGCGTTGGCAATTTCTGCCAAAACCCTTTAGAATCTTTAAATTTCAAATTATTTTTTATCATTTCTTCATTTTATAAAACGCCTGATCAGTTGAACGTAAATTCAAATAATCTACTTTTGTCCAAACGTTAACTTCTTTAAAAATTGAATCCTTGTTAGTTAACAGAGTTTGCAGATTGGCTAAAGCTACTTCTAGCGAAGAACGATCGCTAATAAATAACTTGGTGCCATCATTTATAACTACCGTAAAATAATCATCTTTGTCTTTGTCTTTTTCTATACTTTTAATATCAAGGCCCAGATTTTCTACTCCACTCAAAAAGTTAGATAAAGTAGTAAAACGGGTCTCAGACAAATACCTTAGCCCAACCGGCTCCTGCGAGTCAAGTGCTCCATAGAACCTAAAAAATAATTGACCTGAAAAAAAAGGTGCTTTATCAAAAATTAGGCCACGAGCGTCAATCAAAAAACAGTTCTCTGGCGTACTTTTATCACACCACACACCAAAAGGCCTTCTTTCATCAACTGTGATACGAATAGCGTTATGAGAAATTCTTTGAGATTCCACCAAGGAAAGACGTGGTATCGCTTTTGCAATTTTGTTTTCTAGATCCGAACTCCGGTACCAAATAATATTTCCTTTTGGAATCAGCCAAGCATAATAGTCAACCAAGGCTGTCTGAGCAATAATATTAATTCTTCTATAGTCAACTGCTTTATTACCTACTATTTCGATTTTAGATACTTGAAAATAATCCATTCTAGCTAAAATAAAACTTGCGATAAGTAAAACCAACAAACCGATTCCCGTTAAAATCAACTTCAAAATCAATCGGCGTCTGCGTCTCTGTCTTAAATATGACTGACCCTTGAGTTTCTTTTTAATTTTCATCGGCTAATAAGTTGCTAATTTAAAAAATAGTGACGATTCATCTATTATCATAACCGAAAAAGGCACTTAAATAAAGAGCGTGGGTTGGCAAAGCCAACCCACGCTCTTTATTTTATCCTTCTATTTTGTCTTTAGAGTAATTATTGTCTTTCCTCCCATATATTTTTGTAACACTTCTGGAATTTTTACTGTACCGTCAGCTTGTTGATTATTTTCCAACAATTGGATCAACACTCGTGGCATTGCCAGAGCCGTATTATTAAGAGAATGAGCGATTCTCATTTTACCTTCATCATCCTTGTAACGAATATTTAGACGTCGGCATTGAAAATCGTGAAAGTAGGAACATGAGTGTGTTTCGCGATATTTTCCCGCGGCCGGAGACCAAGCTTCTATATCGTATTTCTTAACTTGACCAAGTCCAAGGTCGCCACCACAATTGATTACAACGCGATAAGGCAAACCAAGAATTTGTAAAAGTTTTTCAGAATTTTCACGTAATTCTTCGTGAAGCTTTACTGAGGTTTCGTGGCTTGCTTCACAAACAATAACTTGTTCAAACTTATAAAACTCATGCACACGATAAGCTCCTTTAACATCCTTACTATAAGAACCGGCTTCGCGACGAAAACAAGGGGAAAAAGCGATTACTTTTTTAGGTAAATCTTTTTTGTCTATTACAGTATCGCCAAAATAACTCATAGTAGCTACTTCAGCGGTACCGGCGAGATAATCTCCATCCTGAGTCTTGTAAACATCATCTTCACCTTGAGGTAAGATTCCTGTACCCAAAAGAGCGTCGCGACGAACTAGAGACGGCACAATCATTGGAACGTAGTCACCTTTTTTGATGAATTCATCAGTTACAAACTGGAACAAAGCTAGTTCAAGCAAAGCACCTTCATTCTTAAGAAAGTATCCACGAAAACCGGCCACCTTAGTTCCCTTTTCAAAATCAGCCAAATCCAAAGCTTCCATTAATTGAATATGATCTTTTACTTGAAAATCAAACTTAGGAACTTCACCCCAAGTACTAATTTCTACATTTTGAGAATCATCTTCACCTTCTGGCACAGACATATCGGGAATATTTGGCACCGACAACATCAAAGTCTGCCAAGTCTTCATTACCTCTTTTAATTCTTCTTCTTCCTTTTGCAAACTTTCTTTGAGAATTTTCATATCCGCCAAGAGAGCGTGTTTTTCTTCCACGTTGGTCATCTGTGGAAGTTTGGAGGAAACCATGTTTTGTTCGGCGCGTTTAGCCTCAGTTAAAGCCAAGAGCTCTTTACGTTTATCATCAGCTTTAATTAATTCTTCTACATCAAACTTGAGGCGCTTTTTAGCCGCCCCCATCATAATCAAATCTTTGTTTTCCCGAATAAATTTAATATCTAACATGGTTTTTTACTAATAATCTATAATAATGACAGTATATAACAACAAAATTAAAATTCAATGCTTAAAAGTTTTGTAAAAACATGTTTAATTGATAAAATATATGTATATGAAATTTGATATTCGTGAATTTGAAAGGAGCGAGTGGCCAGAAAGGCTTCTAGAAATTCCTCAACCACCACAAAAATTATACCTGGCAGGAAATTTACCATCAGAAAATAGTGGGTACAAGTTCCTCTGCGTAGTTGGTTCTAGAAAATATACCAATTATGGAGCCGAAATAGTACATAAATTAATAAGCGGTCTAGCTGGTAGTAAGGTTTGCATTGTTTCGGGTCTAGCTTTAGGGATTGACACCATAGCTCATCGAGCGGCAATCGAAGCTGGTTTACCGACTATAGCTGTACCGGGTTCTGGTCTTGATCCAAAATCAATTTATCCTTCGACTAATATATCACTCGCTGAAAAAGTAATTGAAAAAGGAGGAGCCCTTGTTTCCGAATTTGAACCAAATTTTAAAGCCACCACTTGGTCGTTTCCTCAACGTAATCGTATTATGGCCGGTCTCTCGCACGCTATTTTAGTCATAGAAGCCGAAGCCAAGTCGGGCACTTTAATAACTGCTCGCATGGCCACTGATTATAATCGTGATGTTCTTACTGTGCCTGGTTCAATTTTTTCTAGTACATCGGAAGGACCGCATTTACTTTTGAAACTCGGGGCGACTCCAATAACTTCAAGTGCTGATATTTTAGAGGCTCTAGGCTTACAAACCAAAACCGCCAACTTAACTTTAAATCTTGACGATTGTTCACCAGAAGAAAGAAAAATTATTGAATGTTTAACCGAACCACTAGAGCGTGATGACTTGGCAATCAAAGCCAATATAACAATCACTGAATTAAATACTGTTTTAACTTTAATGGAAATAAAGGGGCTGATTTCTGAGAACGGAGGACAAATATACCTGAAGTAAAAATCAGTCGGTCAATTCGCTTTGCGAATTGACCGACTGATTTTAAATAAATTATTTTCTATTGGCACAACGGATAGAAACAGTTTTAGAAACATTCATATCTATCGTAATTGAATATTCGTAAATCGAACAAATATATCTGCCATTATATAAAGTAGTTCCCATTCCAGAATTTGCACTATTCATCATATCGATGGCCATATTTTGATTTTTGGTTAAATATGTTTTTATCTTATTTAAAGCCACTGTACTACTAGCGGTAGATGGATTGCTAAAAGTAAAACCATAGCCGGTAATTAAATTTGATTTTCCACCAAATAAATAATAAAAATTTTGCTTAACTATAGGAGCAGTAACATTTACTAAATTACGGGCCCCTTCTAAAACAGTGACGGCATTGGAAGTATCGACAGCGCTTTTTAAAACAGTTGCTGTATATTTTGTAATTGGTTTGGTTGTACTACTAATTGAAATATCATTATCGGTCGTAGTAGCTCTTACGATATCTAGACCATCAGAACTTACAGACACAATATCATCTGTTGAAGTAGAATTTATATTAATTGAGTTTAATTGAGTCGCTGTATAAACCGGTGCATTGGTAGTATTTATCAAAAAAAGTAAATAACCAACAAAACCGATTCCAACAACCATAAACAACCAGAGTGTTTTATTTTTAAGCATAAGTTTAATAACAATAAGTTTCCGTTTCATTATACAATATTATTAAAAAAAGTGCGAAAATTATTCACCAAAACTTTTCAAAAATTTGCCTGTTTTGATATTTTCGTGTAATACTTGTTGGAAATGAGTAATACAAGTTCACCAAAAAGTTTTAAATTATTGATCGTGGAGTCCCCTGCCAAAGCCAACACAATAACCAAATATGCCGGTGAAGGTTATATAGTAAAGGCAAGTATCGGTCATATTCGTGACTTACCAAAAAGTAACAAAAAGGCGATTGATATTCCCGCAGGCTTCGTTCCCACTTACGAAATTTCTCCGGGCAAAGAAAAAGTGGTCGCGGAATTAAAAAAACTCTCTAGTGAAGCAGAAGAAGTTTTACTTGCGACTGACCCCGACCGTGAAGGTGAAGCAATTGCTTGGCATTTGAAGGAGGCTATTGGTCTTCATAATCCAAAACGTGTGGCTTTTCATGAAATCACGAAATCCGCGATCGAAGAAGCTTTGACTCACCCACGCTTAATTGACGAGAACTTACGCCAAGCTCAAGAAGCTCGCCGTGTTTTAGATCGTCTCGTTGGTTACGATCTCTCTGGTTTGATTTGGAAAAAAGTTCGCTACGGACTATCCGCTGGACGTGTTCAGTCACCAGCCCTACGTATTATTGTAGAGCGCGAACGTGAAGTTCGCGCATTTGTTCCTGAAAAATATTGGGTGATAACTGCCGATACTGAAACCACAAAAAAGTTACCTTTGCCTTTAGAGTGTGAAGAAAAACCAAAAACCGAAGAAGAAATGAAACGTATTGTTGCTTATGGCAAAACAAATTCCTGGGTGATTTCTGATCTAAATGAAACCGAAGCTAAACGTCAACCAAAAGCCCCATTCATCACTTCCACCTTGCAACAAACTGCTTCTTCCCGTCTTGGTTTTGCTCCGGCTCGAACCATGAGTATTGCTCAAAAACTTTACGAAGGTGGTTTCATCAGTTATATGCGTACGGACAGTACCAACCTTTCCAAAGAAGCTCAAGAAAAAATCTTTGCAACTATAAAAACTAACTATGGAGAAAATTATTTATCTCCTCGCACTTTCGCTGCCAAAAGTAAAAATGCCCAAGAAGCTCACGAAGCCATCCGTCCAACTAACTTTGCTTTAGAAACTAGTTCTCGTTTTACACCTGAACAAGCCAAACTTTATAAATTGATTTGGCAAAGAACTGTGGCTTCTCAGATGACTGATGCCAAAATCGCTCGTAGTAAAATAATTGTAAAAATTGGTACTGGTGAGATTCCAGATTTTACCGCCAATGGGTCCCGCGTTATCTTTGACGGTTGGTTAATCGCCGACCCTCAGGCTCGTGGTGAAGATGTAGAACTACCAAGTATCACTGTTGGTGAGACTCTTAAACTAATTGAAATTAAAGATCAGGAAAAAAGTACCGAACCACCACCACGTTATACTGAAGCGGGTTTGATTAAAGAATTAGAAAAAAGAGGTATTGGCCGTCCTTCTACTTATGCTTCTATTATTAAGACGATTCAGGATCGTGGTTATGTTGAAAAAATAGAAAGAGCTCTCAAACCAACTGACACCGGTGAGACTGTCAGTACTTTCTTGGAAGATAATTTTGGCAAATATATCAGTGATACTTTTACCGCCGACATGGAAGACAAACTGGACAATATTGCCAACGGAACAGCTCAATACGTCAAAACTTTGAAGGATTTTTATGGCCCGTTCTTAGCAGATGTTAAGGCTAAAGAAGGAGTAGAAAAAATTACTAATCTTGGTGAAGCAGGTGCCGAATTTAAATGCCCAGTTTGTAAAGGACCGATGGTGATCAAGCTTGGACGCACTGGCAAGTTTTTGAGTTGCGCCAAATATCCAGAGTGTCAAGGAGCACTTAAAATGGACGGAATTGAAATTGCGGGACCAAAAGATACTGGTGAACTTTGCCCGCAATGTGGTAAATCAAACTTGTTTGAACGTGAAGGAAAATTTGGTAAGTTTATCGCTTGTGGTAATTATCCGAAATGTAAGTTTATAAAAAAAGATAAAGAAATGGAGAGATTGAACTCCACTGGTGTTGAATGTCCAAAGTGTAAAAAAGGTATGATGACTGAAAAGCGTGGACGATTTGGAATTTTCTATAGTTGTTCAAATTATCCTGATTGCAAATATATAATCAAAACTAAACCAACTGGAGAAAAATGTAAGTTATGTGGTGAGTTGATGATGGTTGGCACAAAAACTATTCCCGATCGCTGTTCTGATAAGAATTGTCCGAATCATAATCCGCATAAATTAACAAACTAATGTAAGAAACAGACAGTCTTCGCTGTCTGTTTTTAGTTTTTGTGAGGCGGAAGTATATTGCGAGTAGCAACGAGCAATACTGAGCCGGGGTCGGCAAAATTTTTGAGCGACGGCGAGAAAATATTTGTGACCAAAGACCATACCAGATAGATGTAGTGATAAGAATTGTCCTAATCATAATCCACATAAACTGGCTGAGGTTGCAGACACAAAATAAATTAAAATACCGCCCGGCTCGCTTTGCGAGCCGGGCGGTATTAATTAAAAAACCACCCAGCTCCGATCCTTGAGGGACCGATGAGCCGGATGGCTTGATGTACACTACCGTTGGTAGGTACCGAGAAATAGAATGCTGGCCTGAAGACCGTAAAGTTCCGTAACGGAAACATAGAACAAGGCGCGACGCCTTTCGGTGTCCCAGAAACGCAGTTCAGCAATTCCCAGACTCCAGATACCGACCAAAAAACCGGTAGTGAAGACTGTTAGTTCCATGAAAGTAGACGACTGTTTGGGCATTTCCGTATACATTTTCTGTCTCCTTAAAAATTGAAGCTTCTTATTCCATGCCTTCAGACATGAAACCAATTCGGTAAAAATTATATACTATATAATTACTGCTGTCAACTTAAATATAACAAAATTCATATATTGTCTATATTATATTGACTAAATAGATATTATGTTATAGTATGTTTTTGAACCGAAACTAGCCTGTTTGCTAGCTTTCACAGTGTTGTTTGTAAAATGTCAATAAAGTAAAAAGAAAAGGAGTCACACCATGACGAAGGAATTCACTCGTATCCAAGTCGAATCCATGAGCATCAAAGATCCGGTGAAGTTCTTTATTCCCGGTTCGCCCAACAAGAACAATGTGGCCTATGCCAAGAAGGCCAAGGGAGGTATCGAGATCTGGAACGACCGGAGCAAGGTCGTTATACCGATGGAGTTCCCGACCGGCAAGAAAGCGATAGAACTGGAGGTGTCAGAGTGCGAACCCCACGTCGTCACGGTTTACTACGAATCCACCTGGCCAGAGTTCAGACTCATGCGTTATGCTTGCAGTACCCTCGTCTGCCATGACGGAAAACTGCAAACTCTCCCTTGCGTGCCACCGAACGCCGTCATTTATTTTCACGAACTGCCTCAGCTCGTGATCAGTGAAGGTGTGAACCCCAAAACATGTAAGCGCAGCGCCTGTCTTCTGCCGCTTTGGGAACTGAACAAGGGTCGCGACATCGCCGACCTGTACGCCTTTCCCAAAGACGCCGTGGTGATTGAAAGCTTCGCAGCGACATCGGGAGCTGGCCGTGTTCACAGGTCCGGTAACATTCCCGGCACCGGCTGTACCTTCGGCGACGTTCCCTGTATCTTCGCCGTCGTTACCGACGATGGCAAGAAACACGGCTGGGCCTTTACGCTGTTCAAAAAGTGGGAACTCGAGTTGGTCGACAAACCAGAAAAGGACTGGGTGAAGCATCGCTACATCACCTATGATCCCATCTGGTACGAGAACTCGACCAACGAGCCCTACCAGTTGATAATCGGCAAGGATTGCATTGGCTTTCCGAGCCTACCCATGAACATCAACAAGGAAATCACCCGGTATCAAATCCGGGACGTGGTGATGGAAGACTATCACCGTCCAACGAATGCGAATGACAAGAAAGGATAATTCATATGTCCTCAACCTCAAGGCTGACCTATCGGCCTTGAGGTGTTTTTTTATATATATTTGACAAAGATGAAATTAGTTATATTGTGTAAATGAACGAACTTGATCAGAAAACGTTTTCTGATGACACTGTTCACTGAACCATACAAAGGAGACACTCCATGTCGGAAAAAGAAAAAGGTGCCGGACTGATTGTTCTCATCACGGACCTTGATGGACAGATGGTCGCGATTGGTCAAAAACGTGGTGCCTATAGCACCGAACGTGAAATGAGCCCTTCACTCTTTGCTGGCGTGACACAAGTCACTTGCCACGGCAAACTCAATGCCGGCGAAACTCCTATTGCCGGTCTGATGCGTGAAATTGAAGAAGAACTCGGCCCACATTTCGCCGACCACATCAAAAGGATTGGCGAAGAAACCGGACTGACCGAATTGGTGACTTTGGTCACTAACAAGAAAGAGATGACCACCTTCGGGTGTGTGGTCTCCCTTGAATCGCTCGACTGGATTAGACTCGGCCCCAGCACCGGTGGCCTGGTCAAAATCCACCGGGGAGACCTGCCCAACGTGAGAATCGCAACCAAGGAAATGATGATGGCCGGAGCCCCACTTGAGGGTATCACCATGTTTGATGACGAACTCAAGGCGGTCAAAATTGCCTCCGAACTCTTCAACAAACTATCATGAGTCTATCCCAAACCTCCACCAGTTCACTTCCCCTCGGAAGTCCTGGTGTGGGGTTTTAATTTGCCATTTTTATTGCCTTACCATATACACTTTTATATTTTATCAAAATTCGAAACTAATATAGTTTTATGCTATATTTCTTCTATGGAAAGACCTGTGCAAAAAATTGAAAGTCCTGAGTCACCACTACCAAAATATTTGAAAATGTATGAAATTCCTGGGCAAAATCAGATAACTGAACATAGTTTTGATAGATACAAAGAGGATAAAATTAGAAATAATGAGAAGATTGATTTAATTATTACTAAAAATAAAGAGAAGAAAATTTCACCTTTGGTGCATGAAATTAATGAAAGTCTATTCACTCCTAACTCAAAAACATTCTTTCTTATTAAAGAAGGCTTAGCTAATTCTGACCCTGAGGTGCAAAAAGCAGCAGCCGAGGCTATTAAATTTATATCAGAAGATGAGATAACACCACTTATTGAAGAAGGTCTAAGTCATCTCAACCCAGAAGTACAAATAATTTCGTCTGAAACTATTTGGTTTGCACCTAAAACTCAAAAGGGTTTTCTGCGAGAAATTGTTTTACAAAAAATCAAAAATGGATTAAATAGTACTGACTCCGAAGTTCAAATTACATCGGCCAAATTATTGGACAATGCTCCAGTAACTAAAACATTATCGCTTATTGAAGAAGGTTTAAATCACTCTAATCCAGAAGTACAAAAAATATCGGCTGAAAATATTCGGTTTGCTCCTGAAAATATGATAGCTAATCTTATTAGAGAATGTTTAAAACACCCTAACCCAAAAGTTCAGGTGGAATCAGTTAAAATAATTGAAAGAGCATTTGGAGACGAAAGATCAACACTTATTAGAGAAGGTTTGTCTCATTCAAATCCAGAAGTTCAAATTACATCAGCTTTAATGATGGGCGATGCTCCCAAAGATGAAATAACACTCCTTATTAAAGACGGTTTTAATCACCCTAACCCAGAAGTACAAAAAATATCGGCTGAAAATATTCGGTTTGCTCCTGTAAATGAGAGAGCTAGTCTTATCAGGGAAGGTTTGTCTCATTCAAATCTAGAGATTCAAATACTATCAGTTGATAACATTAATTTTGTCTCTG
The DNA here is from genome assembly GCA_964583845.1 of uncultured Candidatus Saccharibacteria bacterium. GTDB lineage: Bacteria > Patescibacteriota > Minisyncoccia > Phycocordibacterales > GWA1-40-21 > JBAWVR01. The sequence continues at coordinate 27,132 of CAZOXG010000002.1, read as the reverse complement.
AGCCGGAAAAGCCTTCCTTGTGGAAGAATGTTTTACTAAGGATTAGACAGAGTTTAGAAAGTGTTGATCCTAAAGTGCAAACCTCATCAATTGGAATGATTGACTATATTCCCAAAAATGAAAGGAAAGGGTTGTATAAATTAATGAAGGAAAAAGGTTTAGAAGAATACTTGATTAAACCAGCATTATACAAAAATGGAGCAGTAAGAAAAGAAAAATTCTCTCGAGCTAATTTTGATAAGACAGGTTCAGAAACTATTTTACTTGGTGGTGACTTAAAAGACAAAACGATAATAAGAGAAATTACACCAGAAGCTTTTCTATCGTGGCAATCTATATATGAGAATTGGAAACTGTGGCAGCAGGCTGGTTTTGATTACGTTCCAATAGAACCAATCCAATCATTTAGCATTAATAAGAATGGTTCAATTAGGGTGTATAGTGGAGTCTTAGATCTTAGTTTGGCTAGGTGGAAAGAAATATCAACTAAATTTGAATCTGAACTTGAAGAACAAAAAAATAAAATAAAGGCGGTGTTAAGTAGTATAAATTTTGAACATGGTCACCCTCACGATGGCAACTTTTGTCTAAGATTTTTTAGAAATGAAAATGGTAAACCAGATTTTAATCGTTTTCCTAGGTTATATTTAATTGATTTTGATCAGGCTTTTTCTCCAGGAAAATAAATAAGGCGTTTGTTACAGCACAACCAACTCACTTCCCTTCGGAAGTCCTGGTGTGGGGTTTTAATTTGCCATTTCTAATAAAAAATGTTATAGTGTTTTTGGATTAGCAGAAGGCAATTCTTCTGCACGACAAACAATTCTAAGGAGACCAACAAATGAAAGAGACGAGATCGGTCAGTTTGATACTGGTGGTGGCAGAAGTAGATGGTACTCTCAGTGCCATCCTGACAACCGACAGCCAGTTTCCAAATTGCCTTCGGCCAACTTGCCAAGGTATTCTTGACGAAAGCGAACGCTTTCATAGAGCAATCCTCCGCCTGGCTACAGAGTCTCTCGGTAAAGACTTCGTCAATGTGAGCCAGCTTGAGGGAGAGCTTGTCACTCGCGGCCTGTGTCAATCCAATGATGGCGACGAGACCTTGGTCTTCGGCGCCGTCGTGGATGCCATGGATCACCTGTGGTGCATTCAAGCCTCATCACCGAAGACAAATCTTGTGATGGTACAGGTCTGTCCGAGTACCGGCGACCTTATCACGCGTGGTGGAGCCAAGAAAGTGTTGGTCAACGGACAACAGTCCAATGTACCAGCTTACTTTATGACCAAGGATGAGGTAGCGGTCATATCGAAAACTTTGCAGGCCGTGAAGGTTGTCTTGATTCCGAGGAAAGGACATACACCCGCCTGCATCAAGCATCGTCTCTTTAATTGGCACCCTGGATAAGGGTTGTGCCAAACCGCTTGGCTTTTCCTCTCTGGGAAAAGCTAAGCGGTTTTTTAATGTAAAAATACTAATCACTAACGAATGTCGTCACTGCGAATTCTGACGAAGCAATCCAGCTCAGTCTTCATTAGTATTAATGGATATTCTGATTTCTGGACTACTTCGCAAAGTTTCGCAGAGACGTATATATATAAAAATCACAATAATATTTGCCTAAAAATTATAGAAGTAATACAATGACAAATATGGCCAACGTTAAAGAAATAATTGATTTAATGGAATCCCCTACCAAGGAAGATATTGAGCTTATAACTAAAGCTTATAATTTTGCCGAGAAAGCCCACGACGGACAGGCTCGTTTTTCTGGTGAACCGTATTTTATTCACGTTTTTGAAACCGCCAAGAATTTGGCCGGTATCAAAATGGGCTCTGTTACAATCTCCGCTGGTCTACTACATGACTGTATTGAAGATGGTAAAGCCACTCCAGAGGAAGTTAAAAAAGAATTTGGTGATGAAATATTATTTTTAATTACTGGTGTCACTAAACTCGGTAAATATAAATATCGAGGAGCAGAAAGATATATCGGGTCCTTGCAAAAACTTTTTGTAGCAATGTCTCAAGACTTGCGCGTTCTAGTAATCAAGTGTGCAGATCGTTTGCATAATATGAGAACCTTGCAATATGTCCGACCAGACAAACAACTTCGTATCGCCCTTGAAACATTAGACATCTTTGCTCCACTCGCCTATCGTTTAGGTATCAGAAAACTCAGTTCAGAAATGGAAGACCTAGCTTTTTCTTATGTTTATCCAAAAGAATGCGCAAAAATCAAAGAACTAATTAAAGAGAAAAGTCGCGAAACTTTGCCAGTTTTAGAAAAATATATTAAGTCATTAAAGAAAGCTCTGGCTAAAGAAAATGTTTTAGATATTCACACCGGTTATCGCGTTAAAGGACTTTATAGTTTATACCGAAAACTTTTAAAAAAGGATAATGATATCGAAAAAATATATGATATCTTAGCAGTTCGTGTCATTACCCACGATGTTACTGAGTGTTATAAAATTTTAGGAATAATTCACAGTATTTGGCGCCCTTTGCCCGGACGTATCAAAGATTATATTGCCTTACCAAAACCAAACGGTTACCAAAGTTTGCACACCACGATTTTTACTGGTGATGGCGGCATTGTCGAGGTCCAAATCCGTACTGAGGAAATGCACCGAAACGCTGAGTACGGTGTGGCTTCACATATATCATATAAAGAGTGTCATTCAGTAAACGGACATAAACCCGCTAAAGAAGATTCTTCAATGTCTTGGTTTAAACAATTTTTGCCAAAGAAAATTCCATTCATCGGTAATCATAACCACAGTGTAATTAATAACGATATCCCGGTCTGGATTAAAGAGTTAGTTAAAGAGGGTTTTGATAAAGATGGCGACGGCAAAGTTGATAATGACACAAAATCAGATTTCTTTGCCGCGCGTATGTTTATTTTTACTCCCAAGGGGGATGTTGTTGATTTACCGATCGAATCTTCTCCAATAGATTTTGCTTATGCAATCCACTCGGACATTGGTCATCATGTTAGTGGTGCCAAAGTAAACGGTAAATTAGTTTCTTTAGATACCATGTTAAAAAATGGCGATATTGTTGAAGTAATAACCAAGAATTCTGCCAAACCTTCACCTAAATGGATAGATATGGCTAAAACTACTATGGCCAAAAGACATATTAGAAACGAGTTAGATATTGAAGAAAAGAAAAAACGAAAATAAAAAAATGGCCGGCACCGAAAGGTGCCGGCCATTTCATTTTATTTAGATACTGAAATTCTTCACTGAATACAAATCTTCTTCGTCACTTTCTTCCGCTTTAATGATCTCTTCCTTCGGTCGATCATCAATCGCCTTTTCTTCATCAATGACAGGTAGAACATTTTCAGGAACAATTGTGGGAATATTTGTTTCAGTAATTACTTCTGGAATAGGTGAACTAGTATTCAAAGCTACTTCATTATTCATTCTCATAATATCGGCAATAGCTTTCTCAACTGTTACCTTTTCTGGCACTGGGGCCGGTTCACGCTTAGACAAAATCGTACTGATATGACGATTCAAAGCAGTATTGGGATCCTTACTGTGATTCTCCATCAAATTTAAAATATCGCGCAGATCTTCATTGGAGAAAAAATCGATCATAATCTTGCCACCGGTTTCTTTTCTCTCAATCTTAACCCTGGTTCCAAAAGACTCAGCCAACTTCTCTTCTAATTCAACAATTTCTGGATCAATTGCCAAAGCTTTCTTGCGAACTCGATCATAGGCCACACGACGAGAAATAGCTTCCGCTTCACGAACCGTCAATTTCTTGAACATGATTTCTTTGAACAAAACTTCCTGTTCCTCAGGGCGATCCACTAACATCAATAATGGACGGGTGTGACCTTCAGAAATTTTCCCCATAGATAAAGCATCCAACATGTGAGGTGGCAAAGATAAAATGCGCAAACTATTAGAAACATATTCACGACTCTTACCCACCTTTTCCGCGATCTGAGTATGCTTAAATTTAAAGTCATCAGCTAAACGTTGAAAAGCCCTGGCACGATCAACAGCATTTAAATCCTCGCGCTGCAAGTTTTCAATAATCGCTAACTCTAATTTAACCAAATCATTTTCTTCCGAATTACGGATCAATACTGGCACTTGAGAAAGACCAGCTAATTTGGATGCTCGTAAACGACGCTCTCCAGAGATAAGTTCGTATTCAACAGCTAAACCACCATCCTCCTTCTGAAACTCCTTTCTAGTGACCACTAAGGGCTGTAAAATACCGTACTGACGAATAGACTCCGATAAATCACGGAGTTTTGCATCATCAAACTCTTTACGAGGTTGATATGGATTAGGTTTGACCTTTTCTATTTCTATCCAAAAAATTGAGTCATTATAAAATTGAACCATATTATTTCTTAATGTTATGACCTGTATTTTAACATAATATATCAAAATAAAACAACGTAGAAAATGTTGATATTTTGTGGAAAAAAAATACGTAACCCGGATTGGGTTACGTAGTTCGCTGACTATTTTCAGCGTGAAAACAAGACATGGCGATTTGCGAGATCTTTGATGAAGTCATTCTCAGCAATCACACCCACAGAAAGAACTTCCCCTTTCTCTTTTGAATTTTGAACTGTGAGCAATTGCCACAAATCAGTCGAAAAATCAGCCAAAACCAAACGGTGAAAAACAATCACCTGGGGAAAACCTAAAATATTAGGATCTGCTTTGCTTAAAAAGTAAGCATCCTCGACAAAAGCGAAAGAACAATCCAGTTCTTTTTTAGCGATAGCTGTCACAGATTCAATGTCTGTACAACCAGCAAAAAACAAACCTGGAATCACAACATAATGCCTTTTCTTTTTAAAACAAATTACTTGATTATTTACTTCGCTTCTTAAAGCGAACTCTCGTTGCAATAAGGACCGAGCATCATTGGACCAATAGTCCAAAGTACTGACAGTCATTACATCCGATTTCAATAGGTCTGTGGCACCAGCGCGATCAATTTCAATAGCAAATGCTTTGAACGGCATCTTCATGTGAATTTCTCCTTATATTAGAGACCACCAAATAACCTAAAAGACCATATCATTTTAAAATTGATTTGTAAACAATTTTTACCATATTGCTTTTTTTGATAAAACTGATAATCTTAAAGATGTAATTTTTGCCGGGATGGCGGAATGGCAGACGCAGTGGACTCAAAATCCACCGGTGGCAACACTGTGAGAGTTCGAGTCTCTCTCCCGGCACAAAAGAAAAACACTGGAATATTCCAGTGTTTTTCTTTTGTGCCGGGAGAGAGACTCGAACGCCGGAACCTATTTTTGACAGTAGTCAAAAATGTGAGGCGGTGCCCAAACCGAGTTGAGCGACGGCGAAACGAGAGGTGCGGGCGAGTCCTCTATCCGGCACTTGTATTTGCCGGGAGAGAGACTCGAAAGGCGGAGGCCGCAAAGCCACTATCACCAGAGAGAGTGGCCGAGCCGGGGTCGAGAAATTTTTCTTGTGACAACAAGAAAAATATTCGTAACCGGGTCTCGCTCTCGGCATATTTTAATATTTTCGGGCAATCTCTCTTCCAACACCTCTTACTCGGGAGAAAAACTCAAAAAACTTTTAATTATTTGACCCCATCCCCAAATCTGCTAGAATCACTTCATAATGAATCAATACTTCATCTATCTAGTTACTGCCGTAGCTTTTCTGGAAGTCATCGGTGACATTCTTTTCAAAGAATGGTCTATACACAACAAAAACTACATGTTGGTTTTGGGCATACTCGCCTATACAGCTGCTACACTTTTCTGGGCATTCTCACTTAAATATCAAAGTCTATCCAAGGCTATGGTAATTTTTGCAGTTTTAACTCTTATAGTTGGTATTCTAGTTGGAGTTTTCTTTTATAAAGAAGAATTATCAGCTTTGAATATTGTTGGCATCGTTATCGGCTTAACTAGTATTATTTTTCTTGAAATGTAATGAAAAATATACTTCCAAAAATCTTAGTCATTCTCGGCCCAACTGCTACTGGTAAGAGTGATCTAGCCGTAGAAATTGCTCAGCGATTCAATGGCGAAATAATTAGTGCCGACTCCCGTCAGGTTTTTAAGGATATGGATTTAGGTACTGGTAAAATAACCAAGAAAGAAATGTTGGGTGTCAAACATTACATGTTGGATATTGTAAAACCAAACACTAAATATAATGTCGCCAAGTATCAAAAAGAAGTTCATGGGATTATTGCCGACATTCTCGGCCGTGACAAACTGCCGATAATTTGTGGTGGTACTGGTTTTTATATTCAAGCCATTGTTGATAATGTCATTTTTCCAGAAGTTAAATCTGATGAAAAACTTCGTGTTAAACTTGAAAAACTTACAACAAATAAACTATTAATTATACTAGAAAAACTCGATAAAAACACTTTTAACCGAATAGACAAAAATAATCGAGTCAGAATCGTTCGAGCGATTGAGATTGCCAAAACTCTAGGTTTCGTACCACCAATCAAAAAAGACATCAAATATAATTCTCTACAACTTGGCTTAGATGCCAATGATGAAATACTGAAAGACAGAATACATAAGCGTTTAATTAAACGTCTAGACAATGGAATGCTCAAAGAAGTCTCTAAACTTCACAGCCAAAGTGTCACTTGGAAGAGACTAGAAAACTTTGGTTTGGAATATCGATATCTTGCCTTATATTTGCAAAAAAAAATTACTCATGAACAAATGATTAACGAGCTCTGTATGGCAATTTGGCATTTTGCCAAACGCCAGAGAACCTGGTTCAAAAGAGACAATCGCATCAAATGGTTTAAACTTGAGGATAAAAAAGAAATAATTAAAACCATAGACCAGTTCATGCTATAATTTACCCATGTTTTTTTCGAACTTATTCTATAAATTTCAAAAGAGTCTTTTACGTTTATTCACTGGCTACTATTTATTAATACAGATCATCGGTGTTCTTTTTACGGCAATAATAGTTTACGTCGATGGTGATTATAAATTTTATGAACTCTATAAATCTCCTAATATTTATTATTTTTTCTTCGGATCAGTATTACTAGGGGCTCTATTACCAATAATCGTTCCTTTAATCCTCCTGGTTTTTGCTCGAACTCGTAAATCCTTAAATTTAAAAAACTTGGCTTTTGCTTTGGGTCAATCAGCTATTTTAGCCTGGGCTTTATCTTCTCTCTATAAAGCTGTGACCGGAAGAACTCCGCCACCTCAATCCTTCAACATTTTTTTTGATCTCCACAACACCTTTAATTTTGGTTTTTTTCAAAACGGTATATTTTGGGGTTGGCCATCCTCACACACTATGATTGCCTTTGCCATGGCTTTTACTTTAATAACTCTGTGGCCTAAAAATAAAATATTGATAATCAGTGCTTTGGTATATGCCACATATATAGGCCTAGGAGTTTCAGTTAGTAATATACACTGGGTTTCTGATGCTGTCGCTGGTGCTATCATGGGTTCGGTCGTTGGTATTAGTGTCGGAAAGACATTTCTCAAAAAAATCTAAATTTGCGTAATGGTCTTATTTATTATAAGATAAGTGCGCTTGGGTCCATAGTTTCAATGGTAAAACATCGCACTCCAAACGCGAGGTTCTCAGTTCGAATCTGAGTGGGCCCGCATATTAAAAAACTACTAATAAGCAGTTTTTTTAATATGCGGGCCCACTCAGATTCGAAAAGCGCAAGCTTATTACGAGCTCCAGCGAGTAATGCTGAGCTAGGGTCGAGACTTTTCTTGAGCGACGGCGAAAGAAAAAGTCGTGACCGAATCTGATGTTTACATGCTTCAGCTGTGACGACGGGTATTATGAATCTTCTAGCCAATGATTAATCTTTTAATCTCAGACATCTTATCAGAATCTATTTTTGCTTCGAGAAATTTAATTCTTAACCCAAAGTCACTAAAATCTTTATCTAAAATCATCTCGATAAACTTATCAAAATCTACATTAAGTAATTCAATTTTTTCACCACCATCTAAACATTGCTCGGCAACTTTTTTGCAATTTCTAGCTATAAATATATAGACAGACCACTCTATCTTACTAACTGGTTGCATAGCATTAAACAAGATCCATTCATCCGCTTCTAATCCAGCCTCTTCCAATAATTCTCTTTTGGCAGCGTTTAACACATCTTCACCTTCATCAACCCTTCCACCAAGATAACTAATGGAAACTTGTTTACCCGGTTGCTCTTGATTAGCAAGAATAATTTCACCATCATTAGTGACGGGTATTATCATGACTGTATCTGGCCTCTTAAGTTTTTCAAATGTCTTCTTAGTACCATCATAATCATCTACTTCCCATTGGTAGGTATCAAAAATTATACCCTTGTATACTAGTTTGGCATTTTCTGGAAGTGGTTGTTTAGATTTCGGTCGTTCAATTTTCACAAATATATTATACATTAAATTATGTAACAAAAAACAGGGTTTCCCCTGTTTTTTTAAATTATTTTTTAGATTCTTTGTGAACAGTTTTCTTTTTACACCATTTACAGAATTTCTTGAGCTCAATTTTGCGCTCTACCTTCTTTTTATTTTTGCGAGACCAGTAATTTGTTCTCTTACAGGTTTTGCAGGCCAATTTAATTAGTTGATCTTGTGACATATTATTTCTTATTTACAGTGTTCCGAGTATAACCTAAATCAATAAAAAATGCAATACTATAAAAAATGGCCAGCATTCCATATTGGAACACTGGCACCCCGACCATAAATATTATACTTGTCTGACCATATTTCTGCCCTGCCAAGACTCTTCTACCTGTGATTTCAGTACTAGGTTTTTATTGCCTTTGACCGGCACATGGGAGGGTTTTATTCGAGTCCTGATTCTGAAACTTCTGGACACAACAGCCTGACACAACTTGCTCGGGTTCGAGTCATCCTTCGTTACTGGTTTACTAACCCCAGCTGAATAAAGCAAGAATAAGCCAACGAATATTATAAAAGTGCCTGCGAAAAAAGTCTTCATTTGAACGTTCCTCCTTATTTTAAGTTTAGAACTGAACTTTGCGCCCCGGCCACTTACAATTTTTACTGTGACCAAAATCATTGTTCTGACGTTTTTTGCCAGCCGGTGATGGACAGACTGAAGCTTTTCCATGTTCAGTTTTCAGTGTCAACATGGATTTTGACAAAAATTCAGGGGACTCACTTACTGGGCAAGGTTTCACAATAAAAACTGTTTGGGATGATGATGCTCCACAAGCCGCCATCAATGGCGCAAGAAACATTTTTTTATTTGTCATGTTTTCCTCCGTGGTTGGTAAAATCTATACAAAAGGTATCACAAATACACGCTTGCGTCAATCCATAAAAATGAAATTGTGAATCTAACTATTTATAAATTCTTTTTATTAAAGGATTGATTCTCGTCAAAAATTCATAAGTGGTTGTCCCTGCCAAATCTGCTAGATTCGCACCAGAATTATCATAAGATATTTCTCTACTCATAATTTCAACTTCCTGACCTACCTCAAGTTTTTTAACCTCAGTTACATCTATCATAATGATATCCATACAAACCCGTCCAAGAACCTTACAAGAGACACCGCCAACATATATCCGACCAATCCCGGATAGGGCCCGCGGATATCCGTGCCAATAGCCAATCGGTATCATTGCCACTTTAGTATCTTTATCAAATTTTTCAGTAAAATCATAACCTATTCTATCTCCAGCTGGTACTATTTTAGTTTCAGCGATTAAACTCTTCCAGGACATAACTGGCTCTAATTTAATTTCACCCTTTAAAAATGACATAGTTTCTTTGGCGGGCCAAATACCATATAAACCGATTCCAATTCTTACCATATCAAAATGAGCCTCACTAAACAAAAGCGTGCCACCAGTAGCACAAGCATGACATAGAGGATTAAAATTTGCCTTAGCAAAAGCGTTACGCCATTCACTAAAAAGTGAAATTTGTTTTTTAGTATCTGAAGCTAACGCCGGGTTTTTAGCCATCGCAAAGTGGGTAAACAAACCTTCTACTTGAATCTTATCCTTACACTTGGCGATTTCAAATAATACTCTCTGCATATCGTTAATCATAAATCCATGCCGGTGCATACCCGTATCAACTTTAATATGAATTTTTAGTTTGTACTGAAACTTCTTAAAGTGTTTAAAATACTCAAAACTAGAAACCGTGATACTTATATTATTTTTAACAGCCTCCTCTAACATTTCAGGCAAAGTATAACCTAAAACTAAAATCGGGTTATCTATTCCCTCACGACGTAAGGCCAAAGCCTCAACAACAGAATCAACTGCTAACCAGTCAACTTTATCTTTAATCATTTTAGAAAAATCCCAAAGTCCATGTCCATAAGCATTGGATTTAACTACAGCCATAATTTTTACAGATTCTGGAATAATTGAGCGAAAAACTTTTAAATTTTTTTCAACAACTTTACTGTCTATTTCTAGCCATGTTCTAATACCTTTAGGTCTTTGGAAAGTCATAAACAAATAATAATGTAGTGGATTCAAAATGTAAATGTGATAAACTGACTAAGGAGTTTTAGAATGGTTCTCAACATCGAACTTTGGAGATGAACCATGAAAAACAAATATAAAACTATTAAGGCACATTCTCAAGATCCACAAGAAGAGGCTCGGATCAAGAAGGTCGGAGAACAAATAGAACAACGAGAAAGAGAAGAAGAATTGGCTATAGCTATCATTGGTTATTTAAAGCTACCTGATTATGAACCAATTGATCACTGGCGCGATCTCTTTCCAATCCCACGTTTTGGTATCTGGCTTTCAGCCGAAGAATGTTATTTACGAAGAGACGAACATCACCTTTTCAACAGGAGACTGATCCGATAATTCACACCGGCGCGTAATCTATATAATGGTTACGCGTCTTTTATTATAAAAAAACGCTCCGTCGCGAGATGCGACGGAGCAGAGAGCCCCAAAGTTTATGGAGTGGGAATTTTGACTTGCACTGTCAGTGACCACGCAAGCAAAACGATAATGAGAAGCAGGAAGCCTGCCTCGAATTTCTTCTCTTTGAACTGTCCAAAGAACCATGCGAACCAGGACTGTTGTAGCATTTTTTACTCCCTCCAGATTGATTGGTTTTAGGAAATCGGCAACCGATTCACCCAATTATTTTATATCATATCTCATTTTTAAAGACAATAGCATATATGTGATAATTATAATATAAAAGCCGCTGGGTAATATTCCAGCGGCCGACCAATATTTGGTCTCAATCTTTTGGTTTACCCGACGAACTCATGTTGAGTTATGTCTTGTTCTTTTGCAAGACAACGAGTGTCGTACCAGGACTTGAGTTCGTGAGCTCTTGTTGAGTGACGGCTCAATATCTCAACCACCAGAGGCATTTTGCAGCGATGAGGAATTTCCCCTCTAATAGCTGTTTCCAACAGGCGCTCTGAAAGGTCAAATGATTCGTTGAGAGTATGTCCCTCGATCAGTTTCTTTTCAACCGAATTGGCAAAGAAAACAACTGACTCATACACCTCGTAACGAGCGTCCACACAAGCCTTTGGATCTTTGACCAGATTCAGTAATTTAACCGCTTCCAGTGACCAGAGAATGAGGTTAATAACGGGAAACCTCGCTACAAGGTAAGTTCTCATCATTACACTTCCTTTCCCTTTTGGCACTGTTTGTACTTTGTTTTTCTATATTAAAATTAACACTAGGTAAACCTATAAGCAAGTCCTCTTGTCTTTTTTAAAAAAAGGCTTTATAATCTCCCCATTGCGCAGGTGGCGGAGTGGTCAATCGCAATTGACTGTAAATCAATCGTCCAATGGACTACGAAGGTTCAAATCCTTCCCTGCGCACAAAAGAAAACACCGGTTTATTATTAAACTGGTGTTTTTCTTTTGTAAAATTGGTTAAGAAACCAATTTTGCTCAAGGAAGGATTTGAAAGACGGAGGCCGCGAAGCCACTGCCAGCAGGTAGTGTGGCCGAGTCAGGGTCGTGGAAATTCACGAGAGACGACTAGTGAATTATCCATGACCAAATCCTTTCCAAGCAAAATATGCAAAAAGTCTAAATTACAAATGTATTTTTTCTATTCTTGACACAGTCGATAACCTAAAGTATTCTTCGATTAGATATCTTCTGTCTTGTACGACAGAACTCGGCTGTGTATGTAGTCCGTAAGAGGTCAACACTGCCTTACAGTGTAAACAAAAGCAAAGGAGTTCCGTATGGAAACCACAGCAACGTCTGTACCTTCCAAAAAAATCATCTACGAAATCGTCAACGGACCATCAAAGTTCGACCTGATGGAAGCAACTTTCTCAAGGAAGTTTTACTCCCGTTCAAAGTTTACCCTCGAACTCAAAGATTCAGAAGGAAATTTTATTGAACTGGAAGTAGGACTCATTGCTCTTATGGCCGTAGAAAGTGCCGATGATATTCTTGCCTGTCGTGACGGTCATTTGTGGCGAATCTATTCGGACATCTGTTCGGTGTCTCCTAATAATCGCCGGATGGAAATCTGCGGTTCACTACTCAGCTTTTATTCTACAAAATCAAGGAAGGGTAAGGCTCTTAAATTGTCCAATCTTTCCCAGTTCTCTTTGATGACCGCAGCCTTTGGTTGCGAGACAGCAAAAAAAGAACTTGAAGGCAAAAATTTCAAAATCCCCGACGTCGTCATCTAAACCCCACCCCTAACCCAAAGGAAAACCCGTCCCCCTTAAGGTTACGGGTTTTCTTTTTGTTATATTTGACACCTCCACATTTTTATATTATGATTACGCCGGAGCCTCAACCTCAAACCGTCAACAGGAAAACCCAATGAAAGTCAAAGCGATTTGCTCAATTTGTGGTCGCGAAAAAAACGGGCACAAGAGCAAAGCAACTGGTCACCATGTCTGTATTACCTGTGCCAATAAAGAATGGAGGAAAAAGAACCCTACAAAACAGGTGGAGTTAAAGAAAACATACTACTCCACTAGGACAACACATAGCACAAACAAAGGTCAGTTTTGGATGCCGGGAGAAATCACCACGATTACTTCCCCGGATCGTCCGTCTGACCAAGAGTTAGCAAAGGTGTTATGCCGATCAGTCCAAGCCATACAGGTCAAGAGAAGTAAAATTCTCACCGGGTATGTCGAGGTCTAACAAAAAAGCAGGCACCCGGTGTGCCTGCGTTTTTTTTACCATTTTTAATTCTGCAACTAGATTATTTTACCTCATCAAACTTCCCTTTACGCTTTTTAGCATCTACAATAATCGCACCATTCTTTACATCCACCAGGACAGTACCTCCTGATAGTACTCCCTTAGTAATCATAAAATGCGCCACCGGATTTAAAATCTTTTCTTGAATTAAACGTTTCAAAGGTCGGGCACCATACTGTGGATTATAACCTTCCTTAGCCAAAAGATTTGAGGCCTCCTTCGAAATTTCCAATCTAATATCTTTAGCTTCCAAACGTTTTTTCACAATATCAATTTGAATATCAACGATTTGACGAATCACTTCTGGACTCAAAATATCGAATATAATAATATCATCTAAACGATTAATAAATTCCGGACGGAAATAATCTTTGAGACTACCCATCACTTTAGCCTTGGCGTCTTTGTAGTCACCAACAGCCCCAGCGTCGGCGTTAAATCCAAGTCTCTCCATCTTATCAATATGTTGAGAACCAATATTAGAGGTCAAAATAATAACGGTATTACGGAAATTAACCACTCGCCCCTTGGAATCAGTTAAGCGACCATTATCTAAAATTTGCAACAACATATTAAAAACTTCTGGGTGAGCTTTTTCTACTTCATCAAACAAAATAACAGAGTAAGGGCGATGACGAACAGTCTCACTAAAACTAGTGGCTTCATCGTGACCAACGTAACCAGGAGGAGCACCTACCAACTTAGAAACGGAATGTTTTTCCATATATTCAGACATATCCAAACGGATCAAGGCTTTATCAGAATCAAACATAAATTCGGCTAGTGCTTTGGTCAACTCCGTTTTACCAACCCCAGTTGGTCCAAGGAAAATGAACGAACCAATCGGTTTGTTAGGATCAGCAATTCCCGCTCGGGATCGTTTAATAGTATCTGAAATTTTCTTGACGGCTTCTTCCTGTCCAACTACACGTTTCTTGAGCTCTTCTTCCATACGGCAAAGTTTTTCGGCTTCTTCTTCCAGCATCCGTGCTACTGGAACACCGGTCCAACGAGAAACCACCGCGGCAATATCAGCTTCAGTGATTTCTTCTTTCAAAATTTGTCGAGAGGACTGCAAACGTTTCAAACGCTTACTAGCGGTTTCCAATTCTTTTTCAGTCCCAGGAATTTTACCATAACGAATCTCCGCCGCTTTAGTTAAATCAGATTTACTTTCAGCATCTTCGGCTTCCAATCGTAAAACTTCTAAATCCTTTTTCTTGGCTTTAATAATTGCAATAGTTTCTTTTTCGTTTTTCCACTTCAATTCAGTCTCTGAAGTTTTTTCCTTCAAGTCGGCAATTTCTTTTTCAATAATTTTAGTCCGTGATTTGGCGTTTTTTCCATCATCACCCTCGGCCTCCTTTTTCAAAGCTTCTTTTTCAATTTCCAAACGCATCACTTTTCGACGGGTCTCTTCCAAGATTGGTGGCATATTTTCCAATGATATTTTCAAAGCTGATGAAGCTTCATCAATCAAGTCCACAGCTTTGTCCGGCAAAAAACGATCTGAAATATATCGGCTGGAAAGATTGACCGCTGCCAAAATAGAGTCATCGGTTATTCGCACTCCATGGTAAAGCTCGTATTTTTCTTTTAAGCCACGTAAAATTGCTACCGCATCTTCTATGGATGGTTCATTTACATAGACCGGTTGGAAACGACGAGTCAAAGCCGGATCTTTCTCGATATGTTTTTGATACTCTCGCAAGGTAGTGGCACCAATAACCCGCAGTTCGCCCCGAGACAAAGCTGGTTTTAACATGTTTGAAGCGTCTAGCGAGCCCTCAGAAGCTCCAGCCCCCACGATTGTATGCAACTCATCAATAAATAATATAATCTTACCCTCAGCTCGTTCTACCTCCTTAATAATATTCTTTAAACGCTCTTCGAATTCACCGCGATACTTTGTACCTGCAACAAGCATGCCCAAATCCAGTGACATTAATTCTTTATCTTTCAAAGATTCTGGTACATCACCTTGGGCCATGCGGATAGCCAGACCTTCAGCAATTGCGGTTTTACCAACACCAGCCTCTCCTATTAAAATAGGATTGTTTTTTGTACGACGAGAGAGAATTTGAATAATACGAGAAATTTCCTCATCACGACCAATAACTGGGTCAAGTTTGTTTTCCTTGGCCATTTTGGTTAAACTGCGAGTATACTTAATTAATATTTTTGGTTTTCTACTAATAATTGCCTCAGAATTCTTGCTGGTTCGTAAATCAATTAAAACTTTCAACACTGATTCATTATCAATTTTAAATCGAGCCAAAAGATCCTTGGCTGGTGAAGGCACTTCTATCAAAGCTAGGAGTAAGTGTTCTGTTGAAATAAATTCATCTTTTATTTTAGTAGCTTGTTTACCAGCTTCATCCAAAGCTTGTGCCAAGTCAGGTGTTAGATACATTTGAACTGATGGAGAGACTGTATTTGTTGGGCCTTCGCCTTCAATAGAATCAGCCAAAGAATCGGCCAACAAAACAGAATCAACTTCCATCTTGTCTAAAATAGAACCAACGATACTGTCATCTTGAAATACCAAAGCCGCCAATAAATGAACCGGGTTTACATGATTCTGACCACGCTCAATCGCCAACTCGTGAGCCCGACGAATGGCATCTTTAGCTTTGGTGGTGAAATTGTTGATTGGAGGCATATTTTTTAAAATAATTATAAATATAAAACATACTAAAAAAACGGTACAGACCTAGCAAAATAAATTAATTACTAGCAGTGGCTTTTTCTTTACTCAAGGCAACCTGCATTTCATAAGTAATTAAACCTGAGGGTGCAAACATATTTTCACCCGAAACTTTCATCCCCATTAAATTACTGTATAAATCAAGAAGTGGTGCACCAGACAAAATATTACTCATGCCGGTTTCAATAAAATTAAATTGTTTATCAACTATGTCTGTAGTGGAAGCCGTAGTTGAGGCCACAGCAACTTTTTGAAGCTGAGGTATAAAACTCGCCGCAATACCGGTACTAATAATATCTCTTTTCTCCCCACTGATTGAAACCACAGTTTGTCCGAGTGACAAATCTTTGTTTGATAATTTAGCGGTCGGAATATTTACTGTTTTGGTTTTATCACCTGTATCAACTCGTAAGAAGAAGAATCTGGCATTTGGAGCAATCGGCAATTTCTTTGTACTCATTATGTCACCCTTACTAGACATGACCAAAAACTTTTCATCACCATTTCCAACATCGGCGGTAATGGGTACGGCTATTAAACCGTCGGCCGACACCACTACACCTAAACACATAAAATATTGTTCAACAATGTTTGGAACAAAACGATAGACTCTTAAAACAGCGCCACTGTTTTCAGCGATAGTACTAGTCACCTTATCATCCTCTTTAACAACCACGGTTTCTTTTATAGTAGTTTGTTGAGTTTGATTGCCATCCACTTTAGTCGGCACAACTTTTTCAATCGTACGTTCAACGACTCTGTTTATGGTTTGAGTAACATTTTTAGGAGCCTGATCCATAAGAGAAACCGTCACGATACCAGTCGCGATTGAAGTAACGAAAGTAATTAACAGAGTAAGAAGAATTAACTGCTGTTTATTTAGATTTTCCATATAGTTATAATAGATTAAAAAGAAGACTAAATCAATCCACCCCGAAACACATTCTTTGATAAAACATCGATGATTTTATCAACTTCCTTTTTACCAACACTATCTCCAAAGGTAAAACGTAAAGAAGATCTAGCGGACGACGGGTTATCAGATACAGCACCAACAACGTAGGAACCAGCATCGCCAGCCAAACAGGCACTTTTAGCCGAACAAATAATTCCATTTTCTGCCAATTGTAATAGCAAATACTCGGCGTCAGAATCAGTAAGGGAAAAATTTACATTATTTGGTAAACGATTTTCAAGATCGCCATTTATAATTACCTCAGGAATCTTTTGGGATATTTTTTTTACAAAATAGTTTCTCACAGCTAAAATTCTTTCTGGTTCAGTCTTCTGAAAAGCCGAAACGAGAGTCAGAGCTTTTGCGAAACCGGCAATCAGAGGAATATTTTCTGTTCCAGGTCTTAAACCTTTTTCTTGCTTACCTCCAAACATTATTGATTTAATAGTCGCACCAGAACGAATATACAGCGCACCAACCCCTTTCGGACCATAAATTTTTTGACCATCAAGAGTTAACAATTCCACACCAAGTTTTTCAGTATTCATCGGCAACCAAAGTGTGGCCTGGCTTGCATCCAGATGAGTGTATGGAAAAGACAAACTATCTTCACTAATTTTTATTGAGGATGTTTTGCGAGCATGACGAATTTCTTTTACTAAATCACTGAGTGGTTGAATAACACCGATTTCGGAATTAGCATACGCAAGAGAAACTAAAATGGTATTTGGACGCAAAGCTTTACGTAAAACACTTGGCGATAATTGTCCATTTTTTTCAACTGAAAGCCAATCTACCCGGCAGCCAATTTTTTCCAAATGAAAAAATGTCTCACGAACTGAACTGTGTTCAATATTGGTAGTAATAATATGCAAATCTTTGGCAATATATCCCTTTTCTAAACAGGCATTAATAACACCCATAATAGCCAGATTATTTGATTCTGTACCACTTGAAGTAAAAATAATTTCTTGAGGTCGCGCTTTTAAAAAATCCGCCACAATCCTACGACTATTATTTAGGACATTATTTGCAGTCACGCCAATTTGATGAATAGAACCAGCATTTCCAAAAGTAACCTTTAAATGCTTGATGATTTCTTTTTGAACAGGCAAAGCTACTGGTGTAGTAGCAGCAGTATCACAGTATATTATGGCTGGGGTTTTTAACTTTTTCATAAGCAGCAATATTAAAACATAAAAAAGTATAAAAGAAAAGGACCGGTCGCAGAGCGACCGGTCCAACTAAACCCTGAGCGAGAACAACCAGTTAGATTTCTCCTTCTTTACTTTTCTAACCACAGTAGCGTTGGCGTAAAAAACCTCAGTCCCCATCTTGTCGCAAAAGAAAGATTCCTCAATTTTTATGCGACGGTTTCGAACTGGGTTTTTGACCAGTATTCGAAGGTACTTTAGAAAACTAACGAACTGTTTCTTTTCACCGAGTTTGAGACAAGAAAAAAAATTGAACCAATCGATGGTTATCTTTGAGCAGCGGTCAAGACTGAAAAAACTTGCTTCGTGCGTTAACCACTTCTGACATTCCCGACGAAGCAACTCTTTAATGCAGCTGTCGCAGTAACCGAGAAATTCTCTCGTGCCTGTCAACTCAAACTGTAAACCATCAACTTGAACCTTTCTGTTGCCGATCTTGGCAGCGTAGTTCTTGCAACGAATGCCCGAACAGGAACGATAGCTTCCCCCATAGGCTGGGTTCGAAAACTTTTGCAGATTCATTTTACTTCTCCTATAGATGAAAACTTTGTGAGTGAAAAGACTTCCGTGCTTTACAATAAATCATTTTTCAAAAAATGCAATAGTTTTTAATGAATTTTTGAGATTTTAACAGTTTTATTAAGTCAGAATTATTTGGCAAATATACTCTCTCGTTAAATTTGCCTAAAATATTTTATTGCAGTAAAATAGATTACTATATGACAACTGAAATTTATATATTAACTGTACTTGTTTTAATTTTCTTAACTCTTGGCTTTTGGATTATTCGTTTGGAAAATAAATTGCGAAAACTCTTGGCAGGTAAATCTTCAACTCTAGATGACTCTTTTTCTTTACTTCAAAACAAGATAGCTAGTTTAGAAAAATTTCGGGCTAATACAATTGATCACTTAATTATCTTAGATAAAAAATCTCAGCATGCGATCAGTGGTGTCGAAACAATTCGTTTCAATCCTTTTAAAGGAGCTGGTGAAGGTGGTAATCAAAGCTTTGCCACCGCTATTGTGAACGAGCATGGAAACGGAGTTATTATCTCTAGTTTGTATTCCCGTGATCACACCAGTGTCTTTTCCAAACCAGTTCATAACATGAAATCACCTTTTGAAATGACTGCCGAAGAAAAAGAAGCTTTGCAAAAAGCCCAAGAATCTGCTAATACTAGAGGATAACTCGTCGGTTTAAAACCGGCAACGCTTATGACTAAAGAAGAAATAACACAAGAGCGACCGCCGGTAGTTTGTATTATGGGTCACATTGACCATGGTAAATCCACTCTACTAGACTATATTCGCAAGACCAATATCGTTGATTCTGAAGCTGGTGGTATTACCCAGAAGATTTCGGCGTATGAAGTAGTTCGTCAAAATTTGGCCGGTGAAGAAAAGAAAATTACTTTCTTGGATACCCCTGGGCACGAGGCGTTTGGAGCTATTCGCTCACGTGGAGTTGAAGTTGCCGACATTGCCATTTTAGTAGTCTCAGCTGATGACGGTGTTAAAAAACAAACACTAGAAGCTTTGCACTGTATTGTCGCTAGTAAACTTCCCTACATTGTAGCTATCAACAAAATAGACAAACCTGGTGCCGATATTGAGAGAACAAAAATGAGTTTAGTAGAAAATGGTATTTACCTTGAAGGTATGGGTGGTGATATTTCTTATGTCCCAATTTCTGCCAAAACTGGTAAAGGTGTAGATGATCTACTCAACCTATTACTTTTAGTAGCTGAGATGGAGGAACTTAAAGGCCATCCTGAACGGGTAGCTGAAGGTGCGGTCATCGAAGCCACCTTGGATAGTAAAAAAGGTATCTCCGCGACACTTATAATTAAAGACGGTTCAATTCACAGCGGTGACTTTGTTGTTTGCGGTGACGCCTGGGCCACCACCAGAATGATGGAAGATTTTAAAGGTAAAAAAATTACTGATGTCACTTTTTCTTCTCCAGTTCGTGTTATTGGTTTTAACATACAACCTAAAGTTGGAACACCGTTTACAACCGTTAGTACAAAAAAAGAAGCTGAGGAATTTACCACTTCATTCAAAGAGACACGAGTGAGCAACAACTGTATGGTAACCGATGAATTACTAGAGAATCAAGCACTGCTTCAAGTAGTGATCAAAGCTCAAAATGTTGGAGCTCTTGAAGGTATCGCTCATGAGATGGCCAAAATTAAAAACGACCGAGTTAAAATACACATTATTTCAGCTACCATTGGTGATATCACTGAAGGCGATGTAAAACTGACGGCTAGCAAGGTTGGCACACTCTTGGTGGGATTTGATACAAAAATAGATACCCAAGCCAAACACTTGGCGGAACGAGACGGTGTAGAAATTAAAACTTTTGATATTATTTACAAACTGACTGAGTGGTTGGCAGAAAAAGCTTTGGCCATTACCCCAAAGATACAAGTTGAAGAAGAAGCTGGCCGAGCAAAAATACTTAAAGTTTTCAGTAGTGTTAAAGACAAATATGTTTTAGGCGGACGAGCTGAGGAAGGTTTACTAAATGTTGGAGATGATGTAAAAATAATGCGTCAGGATGTAAAAATTGGTGCTGGCAAAATAAAGGAGCTTCAGCAACAAAAAGTTAAGACCAATGAAGTTCGTGGCGGTGTGGAATTCGGTTGTATGTTACAAGCCAATATAGAAGTAGCACCGGGTGACAAAATTATTTCCGTCAGACTAATAGAAAAATAAAATGATAATACAAGAAAATGAAAGCAAAAGAGATATTAAACTAATTCAAGCTATTCGCGAGAAAGCGGCTGAATATTTACAGCGCGAATCCAATCAAACTTCACTTATCACTGTAACTGATGTTAAATTATCAAAAGACGGCAAACATGCAAAAATTCTTTTTTCCGTTTTACCAACAGACAAAGAAATCGGAGCCTTGAATTTTGCCAAGCGTCATCGCAGTGAATTCTATAAGTATTTTATAGACAATATTCGCATCGGACGTCCACCACTGTTTGATTTTGAAATAGACAGCGGTGAAAAAAACCGACAAAAAATTGACGATTTGATAAATAAAAATTAGAATAGTAAGCGTTCCCCCTGATAGTATAAAGTATATGTATAGTGTATAAGGAAGACTGACCTTTGCCCAGGTAAAGGTCATAAAGACAGTAAGGGATTGCGATATTTGTTTGTGTTGGTAAAATAACATATCGGCCTAGTAGCCAAGTGGTAAGGCAGAGATCTGCAAAATCTCTATACGGCAGTTCGATTCTGCCCTAGGCCTCAAGAAAAAACACGAAAGTGTTTTTTCGGGCAGAATCGAAAGGCAGAGGCCACGAAGTCGGCTGATAGCAATCAGCCGGGCCGAGCCAGGGTCGTGAAATTTTGTGAGCGCCGGCGAACAAAATATTCCTGACCATTCTGCACAGGCCTCAAGGCCAAAAATATATTCGCCCGGGTGGCGGAATGGTAGACGCAAAAGACTTAAAATCTTTCGGTGGTAACACCGTGCGGGTTCGAGTCCCACCCCGGGCACCAAAACAAAAACGGCTTATGGCCGTTTTTGTTTTGGTCGTGGGACTCGAAAGACGGAGGCCGACGGGCCGAGTCGGGGTCGCGGGTTTTGCTAGCAAGCAAAAACCTGTGACCGAGTCCACCAAGCTGTTTTTTTGTATGTGCCCGATAGGGTGGAACTCGAAAAGCGGAGCGTACCCTTTGCCGATTTTTCTTAGGCAGAGGGTCTGGGTATAGCAATGCCCAGCCGCGAGGCAGGTTGAGGATTGGGTAAGGGACCCAACCGAAAGACCTTGTGAGATATTTTATGAGTGTAACGAAATAAAATATCCAAAATGGTGTACTGACCATGTAATGGTCGTGAAAATTTTCTTGTGTCGATAAGAAAATTATTCCTGACCGAGTCCCATCCTGGGCACTTGGAAAATATTTGTCACCAAATCCCCATTATGTTTAATATTATATTCTTACATAAAAAAATCCCACACACCTTATTCAGATGCACGGGTTGTAGAAACATGTGTGATTATGTCTCCACCGCAAGGATGCGGTAGAAGTCATAGAAGGCATTACAGTCGAAGTTGTATTCGACCAACCGGCGGTGCTCAGGTCGTGGTCCGCTGTCGTCCAAGGCAACATTTGCCTGACCAGAGAACAAACCATAGGCAACCAAAGGGAACTTCTTTTGGATCTCGGGTTTCTGACTCCCGACCGCCAAAAGTTCGTCAATATTTAACGGACGATACTTCGGACTAAAAGGAATGCAATTGATTATTTGCATCTCTTTCTCAATCGTAGTTGGATCAACCTCCTCCAACATTTCGTGACCAGAATTGTAGGAAATGATATCCCTATCAAAGTGAAGGATAGAAATCTTAACCTTTCCAGACTTTTCGGCCCGGGCAAATAAATTGTTCTTGATGGACTCTTGCATAGCAGCACTTACATACTGATACTTTCCAAGTCCAATCAAATCTTCAATACTAACCGACGGGTTAACATCAACAGAGATCTGAAAGACTTCGGGTGCTGGATATTTGCTAAGACCAAGGGCCTTGCGAATTTCCCAGCGAGACTGACCATGAAAGCGATTATCTCCCTCTCTCATTTCAGCCGCCTCAAGAAGGTCTTTAAAGACTCCAGGATTCCGAAGAATCCTCTCTAAAGCATGTTCTGACCCCTTTGCGATCAGCTCAGACAACCTGAGCATTTGGATTGCCGATGAGTGTTTCATTGTCTTTCTCCTACTTAGCAGTTTACATACTGCTCAGCTTAGCCCACATCGGGTTTTTCGCTGTAGCAGACAAAATCATATAATAAAGATACTGTCTGCTAAAGCGAAATAATATATAAAGAACTGGTTTTTAAATTACCTTACAAATCAATAAATGTCAATGAAAGCAAAATTACTTGATTTTTCTTAAAATAACTGTTACTTTTATTAGGTAAAAATGCATCCATAGCTCAGTTGGTAGAGCAGGTCCCTCTTAAGGACAAGGTCGTAGGTTCGAATCCTACTGGGTGCACAATTAAAAAAAACTGCGCGTAGCAGTTTTTTTAATTGTGCACCCAAGCAAGTGATGTTATCACTTGCGAGTAGGATTCGAAGCTCGGAGCCAATGACTTTCAGTAGAAAGTCATGCGAGAGCGTGCCCAGACAAAACCGAGCGACCTGATTTTCTTCACGGTACTCCGTGTTAGAAAATGGAAGTGGCCTTTGTGGCCCGACGACGAAGTTTTAGTCGAGGAAGAAATTCCTACTTATAGAATCTTTGTCTTGAGCACACAAAAGACAAAAGTTGTTGCCCACATAGTGCACCACTTTGCGCCATAATTCGATACTGAGTTTCGACTGAGGTCGCTGCAGCGAACCAGAGGAAGAAGATATTTAGTACATTAATAATTTCACTCTGACTTTGGCAAGAAACTAATGTCCGTATAATATTTTTTACAATTCATGGGATCTACTAACACATCTATACTTTTATTAGTAATATATTTTTCTGGATTATACATAATATTTTCACTTTTAAAGATATGAATTGTTCTGGTTTCTGGGTCTTGCCACTGACTTACGATAATGTAAGGATGAATTCCGTTAGCAGAGAAACTTTCATTTATTTCTACTTTTTGAAATTCGGAAGAAATCCTTTTTCCATATTGTAACAACCATTTTTTCTTCATACTAGATCTGATCATACTGCCTAGAAATATTCCACCCAAAAACGTGAATATAGTGCCAAGAAAACCAGTGATTATAACTCCAAACCAATTCGACCAGAAATCAGATATTTTTGCTGAATATGGATCCGTCGGATTGTAATAAATTTCCACAGTATCTCCTACTCGATACGAGGGAGGATTGCTACCTACTGATGATTTAAAATCAATTGTCTTATTTGCAAGTGTACGGAATTGTAGCACTGGGTAGTAAACAGAATCACCAAGAATTAAATCTGTAACAATTCCAGTACTTTTTTGGGACGATTGAAGGAATTGCTGGTTGCTCTTGTATTCGAAAATCCCCCCTATAAGTATGCCGATACCAAGAAAAAAGAAAATGGCGCCAACCAAACTAGTAATTTTATTTTTCATAATATTATGATTTTTGTATATTTGGGGTTGCAAAAGCAATCAGCTATCAGTAAATTATACCATTTTCCAATGTATTTTTGCAAAATAATTATTAACAGTCTTGTCCTCACTTATGCGCGGGAGAGGAGTCTTTCCCTCGACTTTAAGGAGAGGACTTGGTCACGAATATTTTACTCGCCGTCGCTCGTAAAATTTCTCGACCCCGGCTCGCATTTTTGACTACTATCAAAAATTTGCTCCGCCTTTCAAGTCCTCACGCAACCTCTCCCAGAGGTTGCTTCCCGCGCAACAAAAAACTGACTTTTAGTCAGTTTGTTTGTGCGCGGGAGAGGACTTGAACCTCCATGCCTTGCGGCACTAGCTCCTAAGGCTAGCGTGTCTGCCATTTCACCACCCGCGCATTAACATAGATTATTCTTTATTTTGATTATAAAGTCAACCCTAAACGCACCTTAATACTAGCCCTATTTCCCCACCAATCCAGCTATTCCAACTTCCCCACTTCTACCTTGACTTTAGTCTTCTTTTGTGCTAATATAGAATACGGAAGAAAGGAGCCTATATGCCCTTTCAGATGTTGAAGTTTGGCCTGTTTGCCAGCCTTCATTCCTTGTCAAAACAATAGTGTCTTGGAAAAAGGAGAATGGTCATGTTTACTTACTTATTTATCGGTTTCTGGTTTCTGTTTTTTGTCTTAACTTTCTGGGTGCTTTTCAAGCTCCCCAAAAAGCTTCCCGCACTATTCACCGAACGGCCAGAAGGCACGGTGATTGCGATCACCAACAAAGCGGGAAATCTCCTAGAGATTAACTGTGGGTTAAAGGACAAACACTTTGACCAGAATGGTGATCGTCAGCCAAAAGGTGCCCCCGTCGGACCGCTTCGTGCACTGTTTGCCCACACGACCGGATATTTCTTCATGGGCCTGATTCCCAATAAGGGCAGGATTCTGAAAATGAAGTATCGTCAAGTGTTTGAGAATCTTGAGACGTTGCCAGTGGAACTTAAAGGTGTCCCCTTTGTGTTTCACTTCAACCTAACAACCGAAACGAAACAAGCTTACACGGCTATGTTTCTTGTCGGTGAGGATGAAATTAAAAAAGTCATCCTAGGTATCATCAATGCGGCGATGACAAGCATCATCGGTACGCAAGACAACATCATGCTTGTCTACAATGGCAAGGTTATGTATAACGGCACAGAATGCGATATTGCAGTAGCTCTCCGCGAATACCTAAAAGTAACCTTGCCCCCACCGGCGCCCGCAGGGTCCTTCACTACTCAGATTGAAGAACAAACAGGACTTGAAATAATAGCCCTATCACGAACGGGTGTTGATCTCACTGAAAAAGATGTGGTCAAAACCTTGCAAAAGGTTGCCATGAGCGGCCAGGAAGATACAAAACAAGCGCAGGAGCTAGAGCGCCAAAGAAAGATAGCTGACAACGCAGCAAAGATTCTGGAAATTGAATCTATTGCTCAAGCCGCTCAGATCCAACGCCTTGGTACGGCTCGTGGCGACGCCACCAAGGCCGAAATCAAAGCCCTGATTGACAACCTCCCCCCGGGAACGGATGTTAGTCTAGCCATGCTCGGCATGCAACTCAAGAATACGCCGCAACTTACAAATCTGTATATCGGCGCCAAACCCCCAACTGTTACCGATAGTGGCAGTACACATTGAAAGGAGTGTGAAGTATGAATACGATTCTGGTACTCTCCCTGCTGGTGCTCGGGCTCATCGCCTGGGCCACCAGCAAACACTGGTACCTCACCGTCACGGCGAAACCAGTCAAAGGATGGGTAACCATCCTCGTAGTTGTTTTGATTTGGGGTACGGCCTTCTGGGTCGTAAACCGTCAAGATAACCCAACACCGACAATTAAGGTAGCGGAAGCGGAAACGGCGCAAGTCGTGACCGTCACTCCCGTCGAACCGCAGGAAATGACGCAAGTCGTTCCTGTAGTTCCTAATGTGAGTCCAAAAAAGAGTGCTTCCATTGACTTCAAGAAGTACACCACCTGGTGTCTGTCGGTTGTCGTTGGTGGCCTCATTATCTGGCTCACCCGGAAATGGACAGGGCCTCGGTTTTCAACAATAGTCGGACGAGTTGCAGTAACCTGGCGTGATTGGCTCGTGTCTGCAATCATTGTCGCAATCATTGCGATTCTGATGTGGACCTCCTATCACTACGGAAACAAGGCGGTGGGAGTTGGTAAGGAAGTTCCGACGCAAGTCGTAACCCCTTCGACAGCCACCGCAACTACGAATGACGTGACTACGTCCACAAACAGTGCTTGGCTTACTACGTCGAAAGATTGGGTAACTGAACACTGGCTCGCGATTGTTATAATCGCAGTTGTTGTCTTCCTGATATTCTCAGCTGTACGCACCGGCAAGGTTAAACCCTCCGGCGCCAACGTCTGGGAATTTCTAATGCTGCTGATAGTCTGTATAGTTGTGATGCAGTTTATCGAATGGGGACGGTCTGGCGCTGGCAACACCATTGTCATTACGCCCCCGTCACAGTCAGTGCCTGCAGATACAGTAATAACAGTTACCGACAAGTGGTCGAGTGGTTATCCAGTCAAGAGAGGTCTGTGTTATCTCAACTGGGCAACCGCGTCGTCTGGCTTCATCGTCACCGCCTGCTACAAAATGGAAGGCGGATATCCGAAGGAGTTCCGGACCTATGACAGCGACGACCAGACTCATCTGTCCATGCCCGCCGGGGCAACAGATGTCCAGTTCATGGTGTCAGGCGTTAAACAGAACGTCCCACCCGGTTTCCCGTGTGCCATAAGGCTCAAGTACCGTCCTTTCTAGGGACCACTCAGCCTATAGCGCGAACAGAGGAAGGATCATTATCCGACCTCTGTTTTTTTATTCCTTTTTTAACTATTAGTATACCTAGCTAGGAATGATAAGAAAAACAAAACCGCTTC
>CAZOXG010000001.1:0-46660 GCA_964583845.1 uncultured Candidatus Saccharibacteria bacterium | reverse complement strand
ATAGATAATGACCCAGAAGAAAGAATTCCACCTTCTCCAACTGTCAATGATGTTCCAATACTTAATGAACCCTGAGACATTGCATTATTTAATATTTGTAAATTACCTGTCGTTAATGAAGATGTAAATAATGCATTCGTTTCTATACCCTGAATATCAATTATATATAAAGTGCCATTACCAGTAACATAGACATAATGACCTGATAAATTAACATTGTTTGCACCAGTAAGAGAATATACAGTCTTTACTAATGTCAGATTAAGAGGGTTAGAGATATCAATTATATATAGTGAATTATTCCCTGCTGCATACAAATATTTGCCTGAGACAGCGAGATCGTTCACCCCCGCGACGGACAAGGTTTTTACAACGCTGGCCGTTGAAGGATTGGAAACATCTATGACATACAAAGTATTATCTTCTACTATGTAAGCATATCCGTCAGAGACAGTGCTGGCACCCGCAGGATTAAAACCAGCACCAGTTACAGTCTTAACCTCGACCGGAGTAAGTGGATTACTAATATCAACTATTGTTAATAAATTAGTATTGTAAGTTGTTTCTGAAGCATATAAATATTTACCTATAATATGCATTGATTGTGCCGAAGCAGACAAAATACCTGTGGATGTTGTGGCCAAAAAGGGTTTTCTAGGGTCGGAAATATCAATTACACCGAAATTATTATTAATATAAGAAACATACATATAATGACCTGATACAGCAGTAGAAACGCCATTGCCAGGCAAACCAACACTGGATAATCTAAATGGATTTGAAGGATTAGAAACATCTATAATAGACACTGTAGTTCCACCATTACCTTCTATACTATATATAATGACCGAATATAGTCATGTCAGATATATTACTATTTACAAGTGGTAAATTACTTATTAGCCTCGGACTGTATGGATTAGTAGTGTCTACAACATACACGCCCTGAGTACTACTATAATCGGTACCAGCACTTCCCAAATATAAATAATTACCAGAAACCGCTACTGTTGAATTGATTCCGAATCCGCTTAATGTACCAATAATTTTAGGATCAGATAAAGATGAAACCTTATTCAAAATACTACCAAAGAATGAAGAGGTTCCAACAACACTTAAAGTATCAATAGTATTGGTGGTACCTATACTTACCTTACCAGAATTAAAATAAATATTTGAACTAGATGAAATCCATTGTGAAGAGCCTGTTGTCGCCCAACGAGTGGAAGTTCCTGTGGATTGTAAAACCATTCCAGCAGTACCTGAAGCATTTGTCGAATCATAGAAAGCACCAGTTAAATATTGATTACCGGCAACAGTAAGACTTTTAGTTGGAGTGGAAGTTCCAATTCCGACATTACTCAAAGCAGTATTAACATACAAAGCTGGAGTGGTTCCGGTCGCTATATTTAAATTACCCCAAACATTAAGTTTGTTAGTTGAAGAAGTTGCTGTGCCAACACTAACGTTTCCAAGGGTGTAATAAATATTAGAAGAAGAAGACGTCCAATTAGAAGACAGACTAAGAGAAGTAGTAGCCACCCACTGGGTACCAGTCGCGGTGGTTTGTAAAATGTAACCAGTCACTCCAGCTGATTTGTTTGAATCAAAAAGATTGCCGTTAAGAGATAGTCCCCCGTTTACTTGGAGGTTGGCTCCAGATAAATCGTCTGTTGTGGTAGCAATTAAGACACCAGCGTTATAGAAAATTCTGGAACCAGAAGTAGTGGCCCAAAGAGATGAACCAACAGCTGGCCAAACAGAACGACAATCACCATTAATACAGAGAGAGTTTCCAATGGTGAGGTTACCAGAAATGGTGGAAGTACCGGTGGTACTAGCAACTGACAGAATGTCAGAGATATAGGTATCACCAACAACAGTTAATTTGTTAGTGGGAGTAGTAGTACCAACTCCAACACTACCCAATTGATTAAAGACAATATCAGAAGATGTCGCAGTGGAAGTCCAAGGTTCAACAATCTTACAATTATTACTGCCAGGCAAACAATTTGGATCTAGAGTTTCGCCGGGTGCAAAGGGGGCGGCGAGGAGAGGAGTGATGAAATAGGTGGAGGAGAGTAAAGTAGCGATAGCAATCAATGCAAAAAACGGTTTTGAAAATAACTGAATTAATTTATTTTTATAACTCATATATAAAGTTGCTCGTTTAAATAATAACTGCATATATTTTACCATTTACAGATAACAAGCACAAGAAAAATAATTTTATTTTTCAATGAAAATAGCTAGCTGGCGCCAGGCTCTAGTAAAAACCTCTAGATTAACAAAAACAGGCTTATTTTCCTGATCAATACTAGTATCTGGATCATTAAAATATAGACCAGTAATTCCCTTTTCGTCCTTTTCAAAGCCAACCACTAAAACTGAATGCATTGTCCCTATTTCATTGAAATGACGAAGTACAGAAACTATAACCGGAAACCCGTTTTCAAGACTAGCAACATTTTTTTTCAGACCAAAATTAACCATTTCAGACTCGAATTCACTAACTTGATCATTTTTATTTTCTAGATTAATTTTGCGACTCTTAAACTCCTGTCTGTAGGCATTAACACCATGATTTCTCAATACTCTAACCAAAGCCTCGTGGTTCCAACCATACCTCTCGTCATAACCTCCAATAGCCTTAACTTCATTAAAAATATTCTCAAAAGAAAGTTGATCTTTTGAATATGAATCAAGAATCATTTTAATAACCGACAAAGAACAAACCCTCGGCTGCCACTCCAAAGGTATTTCGGGAGAATATTGCGAAAATAGTTTTATTGGTAAAATCATAAGACCATTATAACACCTACACAACTGCAAGTTAAAATTTGAGGTTTCCAACTTATTCTATTTTAATTGGGAAATTTATTTTTTGACTGTCTTTGCGAGCGATCTAATTTTCTTCACGGTAATCCGTGGTAGAAAATGTGAGTACTCTTGCGGTGGCCTGGCGAAGCAATCCAGACTGTTTTGTATTAAGAATCAAGACTAATTTATCCTGGATCCCCGCGTTCGCGAGGATGACAGAAAAAAAGGGTTTCGTAATCCAAAGTAATCGACCTACTCTTCAACATATTAATAAAACCCAACCTTTTCGCTAGAAAAGGTCGGGTTTGCTGTCTTCCTTATACTTATACTATTTACCGTACCTGCCATCCCTCGTGTGAATTTAACTCATTGTTCACTTCGGTCATTACGATATTTATTTCTTCATCAGATAAAGTTTTTTCATAAGACTGAAATACCAAACGATAAGCAAAAGAAACTTTTACTGAACCATCAGCCTGCGGTTTTTTAAACACATCAAACAAACGAATACTTACCAAAAGCTCGCCCGCTTTACTTGAAATTAATTTTCTTAATTCAGCCTCTTTAATATCTTCTGGTACAAAAACAGCTACGTCGCGAGTCATAAATGGGTAGACAGAAATCTTGCGGAAACGAGTATTGTCTTCGGCAACATTGGAAAAATCTTTATATGTTTCCGGTGTTGGTAGCATAGCAACAGTATTAACCAAATCAAATTCAACAATATTATCCTCGCGAGTTGTTATTACTAAAGTGCAGCCAAAAATTTCCTCTATTTTTTTAACAACCTCATCTAAAACATCTTTTTCTTTT
Source organism: uncultured Candidatus Saccharibacteria bacterium (assembly GCA_964583845.1). Taxonomy (GTDB): domain Bacteria; phylum Patescibacteriota; class Minisyncoccia; order Phycocordibacterales; family GWA1-40-21; genus JBAWVR01. The sequence continues at coordinate 43,027 of CAZOXG010000001.1, read as the reverse complement.
GGTAAACCTTTTACACCTATTGGAGTCTTTACACCTAAGGAAACTGAGGTATATTCTCCACTTACCGGAAACACTTTTCCGATTTCAAAAATCTTAATCTGTGACATGTTAATTAACTCAGAATTTCGAGCATTAAATTCCAAACTTTTCTTTATCGGTTCAGTTAAATTATTACGCAAGAACGGAATTTCCACATTCAAAGGATTCATTAGTTCCACCTCGCCCTTGGGTGTAAATGCATAAGTATAAATTTCTGAAAAACCTAAGTTAGACAAAGTCTCCCTAATCAAAGACGCATAGTAATAATTCTTATTAACTAGGGTTTTAAAATCACCTTTGTAAGCCTCTTTTTCCTTAATATTTTGATAACCATAAATCATCGCCACATCTTCAATCAGGTCTTCTTTGATACGTAAATCAACTCGTTCGGCTGGCACGGTTACTATATATCTTTCACTATTTTCAACCATTCTAGCAATACCAGAAATATTTTGGAATTGTTCAGAATCCTTTAGACTTTCTTTTACAACACCGTTCTTATATCTAGTGGCCTGCAGAACTTCCCCATTTCCTAAATACAAACCGACATGATCAATTGGTTGAGGCACCTTGGACCCCTTCATGAACTCTATACTTTCAGTAAAATTCTTACCTTCACCAGTATTAGCAAAAATTAAATCTCCTGGTAACATTTCTTTTTCTGTGACTGGCTTACCATAGACATACTGGTCAACAGAGATACGTGGAATTGCCACGCCAGCTTGGGTGTACAAATAGGCCGTCATACTGGAACAATCAAATTCGCGTGGTGCATCATAGGAAACACTGGCTCCGAGGCGATATGGTTTACCAACTATTTCGTTAGTTAAAGATAGGATCTTTTCTACTGGAGCACTTTTTTCAAAAGCAAAACCAAGACGATTAAAAATATTTTCTACTTCAGTTGAAGTTAAAGACAAATCTAACAAGTCATTGATACTGGTTAAAGTGACGCCAATTTTATAAGGACTAGACCGACGAGGATAATTGTCCACCACTTCGCTAATTCTTGTACCAGAAGTTCCAGCCACTTCCATAATAATTTTAGTTAACAAGTCCATTGCTTCTTCGGCGGTCTCTGGTGATAAATCATTCTCATAACGCTTTGTTGCATCAGTTTGAATTTTTACTTTCTGAGCGGTGCGACGAATCAAACCAGGCTGAAAATTTGCCGATTCTAAAACTAAATTTAATGTCTCATTATTAACCTCGGCTTCCAAACCACCCTTAACTCCAGCAATAGCTAGTGGACGATCTTCATTTCCGATAATCAAAACTGATGTATCCAAATCAATTCCACGCCCATCCAAGGTGGTCATTTTCATGCCCTCGGAAGCCCGTTTAATATCAATAACAATCTTATCCCCTCGATAGACTAATTTATCAGCGTCAAAAGCATGCATTGGCTGTCCGAGTTCAAGCAAAACAAAATTCGTGGCATCTACCACATTATTGATGGATCGTTGACCAACAGTTTCCAAAGATTTTTTTAACCACTCTGGAGATGGTCCAATTTTAATATTTTCAATTACGCGACCAATATATCGTCGACAATCTTTATCATCTTCAATCTCGACTGAAATCTGATGTTTAGTTTTATCAGTTTTAAAAGTAATATTTTCTCGTGAAGTCTTACTAACAGGTAAATCAATCTTGGCGCCAATAAAACGCGCTAGACCACGATGAGCCAAACAATTATGTGCCAGGTTGGGTAAAATTTTAACATCCAAAATAGTCTCCCCGTTTTGAGACTTAGACACTTCATCTACTTCAGAAATATTATAACTTAAAATATCTGAAAGTTTTTCCACTGGAGGCAAAGCTCCTTTGAAAAAATTATTTAACCAAAGGTAAGAAAATATCATAAAATTATTTTGCTTTAAATTGATTGACCAGACGTAAATCACCCGAATAGAACAAACGGATATCATCCACACCGTACTTAAGCATCGCCAAACGTTCAATACTACCACCAAACGCGAAGCCACGCCATTCATTAGGATTTATACCTACTTGTTGTAAAACCTTAGGATGAACCATTCCCGCTCCCATCACTTCGATCCAACCTGTTCCCTTGCAAACCGGGCAACCAACAACACCCTCGCATTTAAAACAAGAAATATCAACTTCGGCCCCAGGCTCTACAAAAGGAAAATAACTTGGACGGAAACGAACTTTAACATCTCTTTCAAAAAATTTATCAAAAACGTGATTAATAAAACCTTTAAGGTCAGACATGGAAACATTTTTATCAATCATCAAACCTTCGAACTGATAAAATTGCATTTCATGAGTAGCGTCCGTGGCTTCCTGACGATACACGCGACCTGGACCATACATTCTAATCGGTGGTTTACTATTCTCCATAAAGTGAACCTGCATCGCACTAGTCTGAGTCCTCATTAAATACTTGTTATCATCTTTTTTAAAAGGCTTAACCCAAAAAGTGTCTTGCATATCACGAGCAGGATGATCTTTGGCAACATTCAAAGCGTCGAAATTGTAATATTCCGTCTCTAGTTCGGGGCCCTCTACAAAAGAAAAACCCATCTCAGAAAAAATCTGATTAAGTCTATAAATAACATCTGTAACTGGATGTACATGTTTTGTTTCTTGGTCTTTCATAAAGTCATTATAATTAATAAATTAAAAAATATCCAATATATGATTAATAAAATATTTAAAGAGAAGTTCTCCCAATATAGTTACCGACTTGAATATAGATATAGTCTTCTTCGGTCAAAAAATTAATACTACTAGTTGAATATAATACCTGAGGAGTTTTTACAGAATTGGGCCATAAGTCTGTCGCATACAAATTATTCTCATCAGAAAAAATTATAGCGTCATTATAATTTGGAATAAAATCAGCCTTAACAATATTTTTGTTATGTTTGTAAACAGAAATTTTATTTAAACAATCTTCATTTAAACAAAAATATTCTGGTGCTGACTCGACTTTTCCATTCCACATCACCCTAATCTCTGATGAACTAGCATAATCCAATGTAATTTTTTTCTGAACAGAAACAGTTGAGGTGCTGGAGGTGGATGTAAATTTATTCTGCTTTAAAAATAGATCAAATATTTTTGTGTACTCCGGATTACTTTTTTCTAAAATCTTAGTTGTTGATGAATTGGTAGAACTAGGTATTTTCTTTGAAATCTCATCCCAGACAATATTTTTTGGCAACATAAAAACTTTAGCTCTCTCTACCTTGTTCGGTTTAACGGTCAATTTACCATACCAGGTATTATAACCACTTTTTTCCACTCTCAAATCATAGGTTTTGTTTGGTTTCAAATTTCTGATGAAATTACTATGCTGAAAAAAACTTACTCCACCCAAATCTTCATCGTTAAGATAGATTTTAGAACCAGAAATTATAGAGTCCAAGTAAATTCCGCCTGTCTGAAGAAAAGTAAAACCTGTCCCAAAAGAATCACCTCTAGCCAACAAAATTAAAATTGGTGAACCTATAATAAAAATCATTGAAAAAAGAAATAATCTAAACCGACGATTGTGTTTTTTATAAAAGCCAAAAGTTTTATTAATCATTTTGTTTTAAGTTTGCACGATGCTTAGGAGTTACCCAGAAACCCATATACTTTTTAAGCATTAACCTAGTTTGAGCATCTATCGCTGGAATGGCCCCAAAAACTATTATCGTAACAGGTATAATTATCCATTGAATTATCATTGTAAATTTTGACCATGGCTTAGTATTTTTAGGTTTAGCTGGCAAGAAGCTTATCATGATTAATGCGGAGAGAATTAAACCAGACATTGCTATCACCATAAGATATTTAGTAAGAATCGGCATATTGTAAGCTATAACTGTTTGATCAAATTTTCGCCCCCCTAATACCACTGGTGCCCAGCCCAATAAAAAGATTATTAATGAATTGGTTGACCAAGACCATAAACCTTCTACTAAAACAAAGGTGACACTAATTTTTTTATATATAGATATTCCTTTATTTTTTATAAAACCAAAAACTACATATGGAAAATTTTCGGCCCCCCAGGCCCATCGACGTTGTTGTTTATAAACATTGATGGCTGTCTGCCAAAAAGTTGAGGCCAGGTTAACATCCATAGAAACGGGGTAGTAAATAGGAGTTACTTTGTAATTTCCATTAAAAGCCAAAACAGCATTCCAATAAATGCGTGAGTCTTCAGACACGATGTTTTTTTGCCAATATCTCATATCATAGAGTGCCTTAAAACAAACCGCATGGGAGGAAAAGGTGGCTAGTTTCTCCGGCCTCTCTTGTTGGATCATTTGCCAAAAAGTACCCGAAAAAGCCACGACTCGAGAAAAAGCTGGTGATTCCCAAATATTGTTATTAAAAACTGGCACGGGTTGAAAAGATGTTCGATATGGATCATCAGAAACCAAAAAATGCCAAGTCAGACAATTAAAATAATGAGGATAGACTATCGTATCAACATCGAAAGCAGAAACGATAACGTTTTCATATTTAATTTCATTCTTATCCAGCATCTCTATTTTAGCTTGTTCAGCGGCATAAGCAATATTTGACCCTTTACCAGCCATTTCTCCTGGCACATTAGCCGGATGTACTGTACTTACAATATGTTTAAACTTTTTGCCGTATTTTTCTTGAACCACTTGAAAAACTTTATAGGCATTGTCTTTTGCTTTTTCTTCCCCAGCTAAAACAATTATCATAAAATTATTTTTCCATCGTGATCGATTCAAGGCTTCCAGACTTTTTAAAACAATTTCAGGTGACTCGTTATAAAATGGAAAAATAACCATTTGATAAATATGGTTATATTTAAAATTTTCTAATCTTTCTTCCCAATCGATTTCCATACTCTGTCGTATCTTTTTCCAACTCTGTCTCAAATAAATAGACAAATACGCCGTTTTCAATAACCAATAAAAATCAAAAATTATAATAAAAATTGCCGCTTGGTACGGATAATAATAAGACGCCACAAAAATTAAGACAATCGTAGTCCAAGCCATTAAACCGGGCAGAATTTCTAGAGCTCGGTAAATATAATAGTCACGACCAGTCAAATCGGTGGCACGGCCAACTCTATAATGTGAGGTTTTTATGAATTCCATAGTGCAGAATCTGACTAAGTCGCCATTAATTAGACGATCCCAAATCACCTCTAAAATAGCATAAAACCCTTAAAAAATAAAGACTTTCTGTTTTTATATATATTTATTTTTGTAAATTCAAATCCTTTCTAAAAACCAAACTGTCTTTTGTAAATTTTGTTGGTTTATCTAAATTTTTCCAATATGCAAACTGTTTTTTCCTATCGGCAAAGCTTTTCATGGAATGCGAATGTCTTACACTAAACTTTGGATCAAATACAATATTATACCCTTCTTTGATAGCCCATTTTGCCCATTCTCCATCTTCACCACCACACTCGTAGTATTCATTAAAATAATGTTTTTCCCAAAGTGATTTTCTAATCGCACAATTGGTCGCCCCTAATATTCCTGGGCCTTTTTTGACTAGTCTTTTTCCCTTTAATATATCTCTTAGGTACCAATAACCATAAGTAATAAATTCCAAGGGGTCTGCATTTGTCCTAGGTTTTTGTCCACCATATATTCCGGCATTTTTTTTATCTTTAAAATTTTCAATCACCGTCTCTAACCAGTTATTACTAAAAGGTAAAGCGTGTCCTACTGTAAGAACTACATACTCACCCGAACAATTTCTAATTCCCAGATTCATTGCTTTGGGATATGAGAAGTCATTACGCGCCAAAGTCACGATTTTGACACCATAACTTAACGCTAGTTCTTTAGTACCGTCAGTAGATTCATTATCAACGACAATAATTTCAAAGGGTATTGAACACTTCTGTGTCTTGAGTGCATCCAGGAGTTTTCTTAAATTTTCTCGCTCATTAAGAATTCTTACAACTACAGAAATCATTTGTAATTATTATAATATTTATAATTATTAGTTTCAATGAGTTTATCAGCTTTTTAGCAAAAAAACGCATTTTGTACTTTTTACTAAAACTTGACAATATATGATTATATTATTATAATTTATGTAGGTTTTAAGTATTCGTCATGTACCAAACGTCAGTCTAAAACTGACCGCCAAATACCACTGGCGTAAAATCCTGAAAGGAGGTGTGGTATGTCAAATCAAGCTATGGTCGTCATTATTTTATTAGTGACTTTTGGTCCGGTCGCCATCCACTGTTTCGTCATGGGCACCATACAGAAGGAGGAAGACGATCAAATTGATAAGGAAGATGCGAGACGTAGATCCTTGAGGAAGGAGTATCTCGGCTATTAATTCCGATTCAGACAAATCGGTGTTTCCTGGGAATTTCAAGAAAGTTCCCTACTTTATCAAGTTTATGATTCTATCGTAAGTTTGTAGAGTAAATGTATTTCTATCATTATCGCAATCTTGGACTTGGTCACGACTTTTTTCTTCACCGTCGTTCAGAAAAAGTCTCGACCCCGACTCACAAGATTTTCTACTGAAAATCTTTGATTCCGTCTTTCAAGCCAGAAAGCCAGCTCTCGGGACCTTTCCCGCGACTTAAAATTTTTCGTCAAAAATTTTACTCTGGGCACTTCCTTACAGGAACAGTACACCTTTTAGATATAATTTCGCATGGCTCAATTTATCTTAAAAGGTCTTTCATTTGGGGCCCAACCCAAATTTCAACCTCGCATTTTTGTCTGCTAACAAAAATTGGCTCCGGCGTTCAAGACCGCTGGAACATCCACAAAGATGTTCCAGAGCCGGCTCCATAAGAAAAAACACCCTAATGGGTGTTTTTTCTTATGGAGCCGGCTCTCGGGCTTGAACCGAGGACCTATAGTTTACAAAACTATTGCTCTACCAACTGAGCTAAGCCGGCCTTTTTATATTGTCCGAAACCATTACAAGATAGCACAAAGAAATCTAAAAAACAAATACTATTTCTTTGATTCTATTTTGTTTTTACTAATAGTCTTTAAAAACCCAGACACGTGTTGAGATTTTCTCAAATGTTTCTCCCCTGTTACAGCCACAAAAAATTTTGATTGTTTACTATCAAGTTTCTTTTTAGTCTCCCAAAGTTTATCGTATACCAATCTCCAAACAAATATTCCAAACAATTTAGCATTTCGACGATTAATATAGGATATCTCTCGCTTGAGATGTTTTATAAAACCTTCTATAGGTTTGTCCGCCTGTTTCATTTTTTTACTAACAACCGTCTCTCTCTCTTTACGCATCTCAAAAAACTTCACGCCAAGAAACGCTAAAAGTAAAATTAATGAACCGATGAATAAAATCACCGTCATAGTAATTTAATTATTTGTCAGTTACAGAAAAACGAGTGAATCGACGAATTTCAGTCTTTTCACCAAATTTCTGAACGCAGTTTGAAATTAAATCCTTAATTTTCAAATCACCATTCTTAATGAAAGGCTGTTCCAAAAGGACCTTATCACCAAAATAAGCATCGAGTTTACCAGCCATAATTTTTTCTTTCATCGCTTCTGGTTTACCCTCTAACTCTGGCAAGAAAGCTTCTTTTGCTTTCTCACGATCAGCCTCGGTAATATCTTCCATTTTCAAATACTCTGGTTTGGTCGCCACAACTTGCATAGCAATATCATAAGCCAAAGCGTAAAACTCTTCATTTTTAGAAACGAAATCAGTCTCACAAGATAGTTCTAAAATAGCCCCGGCTTGGCCAGAACTGTGAACATAAGCGGCAATACGGCCAGCGTTTAGAGAACGATCAGCTTTTTTGGAGGCAATATCAGCACCCTTCTTACGAAGAATAATGGTTGCTTTTTCCATATCACCGTTGGTGTCTTCCAAAGCTTTGCGGCATTGCATTATAGAGATACCGGTAGCGTCTCTTAATTCCTTAATTTGTTCAGTTGTTACCATAGAACTTATATATTAAATCTCTCTGCATAACGCAGATGAGAAACTATTAATTAGATTTTTTAGCAGATTTGCCAGCTTTGTAAGCTTTAGCAATCTCAGAAGTGAAAAAGTTGATACTTGAAACGGAAGCGTCATTAGCAACCACAGCAAAAGTTACTTCCTTGAGATTACAGTCAGTACCACATAGGGCGATAACTGGAATACCAGCCTTGCGAGCTTCGGCGACAGCGATGTGTTCTTTTTTAGAATCCACCACAAACATCGCTTTTGGTAAATCTTTCAAGTTTACTAAACCAGAAAAAAGTCTTTCTAGCTTATCAATCTGACGGTCAATAAGTAAGCGTTCTTTCTTGGTATATTTAACTAATTCACCTTTTTCACGTTGACTTAATAAATCTTCATATTTCATTACACGCTTGCGAACTTCAACGAAGTTAGTGATAGTACCACCAACCCAACGTCCAGAAACATAAGGCATATCAATAGTCATAGCAGCATTTTTTACGGCTGCACGAGACTCGCTTTTACCACCAACGAATAAAATTGATTTATTGTCTTTACCTAACTCAGTAACGAAAGCCAAAGCCTTCTCCAAGAGTTCCGCAGTCTTCTCTAAATTAATTATTTCAGTGCGGTTTTTAACGCCAAAAATAAATGGGGCCACAGTTGCATGACGGCGTGATTTGGCATAGCCAAAATGAGCGCCGGCTTTGAACATGGTTTCTATCAAATCTTTGTTTTTTACTTCTTCAGTCATATTCCGATAGTCTAGCAGGTTTTTTAAAAAATGCAACGCCTTATTGATAAAGCGTAAGGATTTTGTACAAGTATAAGAACAATAACAGAAAACCTTCGGTTTTCTGTTATTGTCTTCCTAAATATTTATACTATATAGCCATACTATTCTTCATCGGTATCTCCCCCTTCCTTTGGTGATTTACCCATATTTTCAGCCAAATATTCAACCACATCGCCAAATTTTTCACCAGACAATATCCTCTCGTAATTATACCAAGAATTTCTAACACGATGATCAGTAATGCGATCCTGGGCAGCATTATATGTTCTTATCTTTTCGGAGCGATCAGCGGTACCAATCTGTTCTTTACGCTCACTAGCGTATTTTTTAGCTTCATCTTCCTGTTGTTTCATTTCCAATTTTGCTGACAAAATCTCCATCGCCTTTTCTCGATTCTTTAACTGACTACGTTCAGCGGTGGAACGAGCATCAATGCCAGTTGGTGTGTGAATCAAGCGAACGGCAGTTTCCACCTTATTAACATTTTGACCGCCAGCTCCTCCAGCGCGACAGAACTCTACTTGCAAGTCTGCTGGATTAATAATAATTTTTGTTTTTTTACGAACTGGCAAAACCGCCACTGAAGCTGTTGAAGTGTGAACACGGCCCATTTTCTCAGTTGATGGAACACGTTGAACACGGTGAACACCGGTTTCATACCTCAACTCTTTATACACGTCCTTTCCTCTAACTTCAAAAGTAGCTTCTTTATATCCACCGAGATCATTTTCAGAAGTATTAAGGGTGCTGAAAGACCAACCTTTTTCTTCTCCATATTTTCGATACATTTCAGCTAACTGGTAAGAGAACAAAGAGGCCTCATCACCACCAGCACCAGCACGAACTTCCAAGATAACCTCGTTCGGAAATTCTTCCTCTGCTTGTTCGGCTTTGTTGATATCTTCCATCTGTTGCCAAATAACCTGTTTCTGCTGTATCAAAGATTCTATTTCTTCGCGCGCCAAATCTGCCATCTCCGGATCTTTATCCAGCATGTCTTTAAGTGATAGTTCTTCCCTACCCAAACGTTCATATTCGTCAGCCAAATACGAAGTTCTTTTATTTTTTTTAAATTCTTCTATAGTCATATATTTTATATTAATTCTACCACAAACGAAAAAACCGGGCTTGTTTAAGCACACCCGGTTTAATCAACTTAGCTATTTAGCAGTTTTCTTGGTAGTAGTAGAGGCAGCACGACGAGCTCTAAACTTTTCAACACGACCAGCAGTATCCAAAGACTTTTCATTGCCGGTATAGAAAGGGTGACATTTAGAACAAATTTCAATACTGATTTCTTTCTTGGTTGAACCAAAATTATAAACAGCACCACAAGCACAGGTGGTTTTAGTATCTACATTATATGTTGGGTGAATTTCCTTTTTCATAGTGTTCAAACTTTAACAGAAAACCTTAAAAAATGCAAATCTGGCTTGATGTACGGTTTTTCTTGGTCTAATTATCTAACAAGTCAATATCCTTTTCAAATTGAAGCGCTCGCTTGGCTACCTGAGCACCGTAACCAGTTCTCATATAACTTAATAATCTAGAACCACTAAGTCCTAGTCCGCCATAGTATTTTGAAGCCGCGCAAGCCCAGATATCTTTTTTGGTCGTAAAGGCTGTCTTACATCTATCTTGATTGTCTTTAAGTAAAAGAGCTGAAGCTGTAAAGGCGTGTAAATTTACAAATGGTGATGGATTAGCAACACCCAAAACTCTGGTAATACGACTAGTAATGGCATTCCAAGTGACGGGCATAAACTGAGCCGGTCCCATCGCTCCACCATAACTTCCATCACGACAAATAGCACAAGATATTTGTTGACTGTCAGGATTAATTCCGAGACTACTCATAATACTTAAGAAAGCTGGTTTTTGAGAGTCGGACATCACAGTCTTACCGCTAATACACGAAGATGACTGATTGTAAGTACACTTACCGATATTTTTTCCAATAATGCCATTTACAGAAGATTCCTGGAATAAAACAGCTAAAACCAATGCGGGACTTACACCAATCGTACTTTCGTAAGGTTGAATTAATTTCAAAGCATCGCCGAATTTAATCTCTTGGCCTCCAACTGTACGGAATATACGATTCTGGATTTCATTACGAACCCTTTCTTTTTCGGCAATTTCTTTAGCATAAGCCGTCTCTTGACCTTTAGTAAACTTTAATAAACTTTGCTTTTCAACTTTATATTTTTCAGTCTTCTTCTTTTCAGCTTCTTGCTCATATTTCAGTTTTTGTTCACTTAACTGTTTACTTTCCAGTTGCTTTTTCTGATCTTCACTCTCAACCTTAACACCCTTTAATTCTAAGGAAAGATCACGTAATTGTTTATTAATTTCGGCATAACGATCCGCATCCGCCATAAAATCCGATAGGTTTTGATTGGATAACAAAACCTCAGTCAAGGTGAAATCTTCTAGCACCCCACTATTTCTAACCAGCTTTGAGATTGATTCTCTGATATTGATCAAACGATCACTAAGTTGTCCAATGTAAACCTTTTTAGAAGTAATATTATCACCAAGTTGTAAAATTTTTACGTTTCGAGCTTTAATTTCTAGCTGGGACTTATTAATTTTGTAATTTAAATCAGCAATATTTTTTTCCAACAAAGATGACTGTTGTTTGGTTGAAGTTAGAATAGTCTTTTGGTCAGCAATCTCTTTTTCACACTGGTCTAGAATCGCTTGCAGTTCATCTGGTGTTTTACCGGTCGTTTCAGAGGTACAGACAGCCGCCTCCACTGTTTTGACAGTGAAGAGTATAGATAAGGCAATGATTCCGACAAACAATAAAACTGGTTTTTTAACCATACTTACATATATTTTACTACATTTACACCCAAACTCCAAGGTTCAAATTATAAAATTTAATATTTTTTCTTTAGACAAAAAAACACCCCCTTCTGGGGGTGTTTTTAAAATAGAAATTATTTAGCAGGTTTTGCGTCAGATTCAGCAGGCTCTTCACCTTCCTTAGCAATCTTACCTTTCTTAGCAACTTCGATAGCAGACAAATCAACCGGAGCGACAACTACTTCTTCTTCCTTGATTTCAGCGATAGAAGCAACCACAGCGTCAGGATTAACTATAAGAGTTACACCTTCAGGTAACTTAACTTCCTTGGCAGTAACAACACTATCCAAAGTAGCCAAAGTAGAAATATCAACTTCAAGCTTGTGTGGCAAGTCTTTTGGTAAAGCTTCAATTTTCATTTCGTGAAGCACTTTAATCAAAACACCACCAAGGTCACGCACAGCTGGAGCGATACCAACAAATTCCAAAGGAATATTGATTTCCAATTTCTTTCCTTTTTCAATCACATAGAAATCCACGTGAGTTGGAATATCGGTTACTGGATCACATTTAACTTCGTAAATTAATGATTCTAAATCAATACCATCACCTGACAAATTAATAACGGAAGTCTCTCCGGCCGCTCGCCAAACTTTCTTGAATTCGGACAAGGAAACAGCTATTGGAGTAGAACTCTCTTTTTTTCCATAAAAAACAGCTGGAACTTTGCCACTACTGCGCAAAAAATCCGGGGAAGTTTTTAGGTCTCTCTTTTCTACTGCTATTTTAATCATCACGCTATTATATACATAAAAGACAAAAAATCAAGGCCTATAGACCTCAAAAGCTGCCTTAAATGGTTTTTACACTAATTAAACAATATTGTTAAAGATTTTAAGCTTATCTTCTACCACCTTCTGAACAGCTTCTTGAGCTATGATTAAATAACGGTATGGTGCCACTTCGTCTGGTTTATCCTTCAAAACCTGCTCTAGGGCCTGACGATAAGCCACACGTAACTCAGTATTAACATGAACAATCGCTACACCGGCGGCAATTGCCGCCTTAATATCCTCAGCAGAATTACCAGACGCCCCGTGTAAAACAATAGGCGTCTCCCCAATAGCTTCCTTAATTTCTTTTATTCGTTGAATATTTAAAGCCGGATCTACCCCTCCTTTTAGCATACCGTGAATATTCCCAACTGCCGGTGCGACCATATCCACTCTAGTAGCCTTGATAAAATCGACAACTTCGTTTGGCTTGGTTAAAAATTCTTCTGTAATTTTTACCCCTTCTGGAATACCGGAAAGCACCTGAGAAGAAGAACCAATAAAACCTAGCTCGGCTTCCATAATTATTTCTGGGTTTACTTTCTTAGCGTATTCGATGCATTCTTTGGTTTGATTAATATTGTCTTCAATAGACACTTTGGTGCCATCAAAAATAATTGAATCGTAACCAGCAAGAACGGCTTCTTTTACTTTTTCAAAAGAATAGGTATGATCAGCATTAAGAAAAATAGGATAATTGAATTCTTCTCTTAAACTCTTGACCAAAACAGCCGCCTGACGAGTACCAATAAAATTTCTTTCACCCTCAGCTGTACCGATTATAACTGGGACATTCAATTTTCTTGCGGCATTAAATATTGCCCATAAAATTTCAATATTGGAAATATTAAAGTGTCCAATAGCTTTCTTTTCTGCTTGTGCTTGTTTAATAGCCTCTCTTAAAGTTATCATGTTATTTTATATTTATTACAAAATCATTATACATTATATTGGAATATCTCAATAGTCACAAAAGGTCGGCACGCTTCGCGTGCCGACCTTTTTTCCAATCACACCTAATCACAAAATTTTTTCTGTTTTTCCTGCGTAGCTGGAAATTTCAAGAAAGTGATAATATAATTATTTCGTAATTTTAAGTACAAAAAACTATTCCAAATTCTGAAAATACTCCATAGCTTGAGCCGTACTAGGAGCATTAAAAATGGCCGAGCCAGAAACCAAACGATTGACTCCAGCCGCCAATAGAGACGGTGCATTATCTTCAGTTACCCCCCCATCCACACTGATTATTACGTGCGGATATTTTTCTCGAATATCGCGGATTTTTAATATAACTGTATCATCAAATTCTTGTCCTTGGAAACCGACATTGCGAATACCCATAAACTGTACAAAGTCCGCTAAAGGTAACCCGTTCTGATCAAGCTCATCAAAATACCTATAAATATCAATATTCGGAGTTTTAACATTTACTCCAATACCGATCTCTAGACCCATCAAAGAGTTTTTGATGGCATCATATTCTTTATTTAATTTTCTAAGTAGTCCAACTGCATCTGGCGTGGATTCAATGTGAATTATTAAACGTTTAGCACCGGCCCTGATCCACTCGACAGCTGCCACTTCTGGATTAGCCACCATTAAGTCTATTTCAAAATCGAACTTCTCCCAAAAAGGCAAACCAGTTTTTTCCTCTTTAATATCATGCCAGGCTTGATCCCCTCCCGGAACATTATATGGCCAACATTGTGACTTAACAAAAACACCGTCAGTAACATCAATTTGCACGATTGGTGCAAAAGGCATTATTTGAATTAATTTATCCTGAAGATCGTCAATATCTCTAGGGATGATAGCGGGGATTATTTCAACCATATTTTAAATTATTTGTTAATAAGACTATCTAACTTAGCATTACGTCTAACATGTCGAACTTCACCAGAAAATTTTGTATCCAACCATTTTTCGATTACTTTAATAGCTTGTTTTTTATCTACGAAACGGGCGCCAATAGAAAGTGTATTGGAATTATTATGTTCTCTTCCCAGTTTAATTATATCTAAGCTATTTTCGGTTCTGATTCCAAAGAACTCGGGCCAGAAACTATTTTTGATTACTGGTTCGCCATAATACACCGTCGCTCTAACTCTTGCAAACTTGTTTGCAGCCATAGCCTCCCCTTGTCCCGAACCTCCAAAAACTATCGCGCAACGACTATCGGGACTTTCCGAAACTGCTTTAGCAGCGTTGGCAACATAATCGACATAATCATCCCCGGGCATAAAATAACTAGACCCACAGTCTTCTACTGCGTAATTATGTTTTAAAAGAAAAGCTTTGACTTCTTCCTTTAGAGCAAAACCAGCATGATCAGTAGCTAAATATATTCGCATGCTTAAATACTATCACTTTTTTCAATTAAAGAAAATAAAAATCAAGTCGGGTAACCCTAGGGTTACCCGACTTGATTTTTATTTTCTTTAACAGTTTATTCCGTTGGAGCTAATACTGGCTCTGAGCCCGATGTATTATCAGGTACTGTAATTTCTGGAACACTTACTGGTTCAATTACAACTGGGGTTACCACTGGATCAGGAACCACTACAGGTTCTGCAGGAGTTGGATCTACCACAACATGGGTTTCTACTATTGGAGTCGAGATTGTTCCAGTTGGTGATACAACATCATTTGTTGAGGTTGAGGTTTCAGTAGCAGGGCCGGTAGTAGAAACTGTTTCTGAAGTTGAAGCAGCAGAATTAATCGGAGTTTCTATCACTGGAGCAATTGGATTTATGTTCTGAACAGTTGGCTGATTGGCACAATCACCAGGTACTGAAGTCATTATACCACTCTTCATTTTCAAACAATAAGGAGCTTTGGTGTCTTCATCATACAAAGTAATACCCGCTGGTTGAGTAGAAGAACCGACAGTTAATTTGTTTGTAACCAAACCAGCTAAGGTCTTACCGACTTCAAAGATTTTATCTATAGCCTTTTGCACTAGTTCAGCAAAGACATCGGTGATCGCAAAATTATCAGGATTGATAGTAGAAGTCGCAATCAAAGAAGAAAGGGTGGTTGTGCCAAATAGATTACTTAAACCAGAGCTAAGAGCTTGAATACCAACGAGAGCCACACCGGCGGGATCGATAGTGGAAACTGATTTATCTGAACCACCGAGACCGAATTTAGAGTAAAAATCTTCCGCAATTGGACCTATGTGAACTGTGGAAGTGGACTGACCAATATAGTTCCACTGAGTTAGTTCTAATTGAGAGATTTTGTTTAGGATATCTGAACGGTCTAATTGAGTAAAATTCTCTTTGATTGAACGAGAGGAACCATTGGTCCAACCACCAGAAGACATACCTGTACCATTAACGTATAAGTTACTAACAGTACCTACAGTAGAACTAGAAGTAGTTGTGCCGATAAATAAATCACCAGAAAAATAACCGGATCCAATAACTGACAAAGTGGAGACTGGAGTACTCGTGCCGATACCAACTTTACCACTATTGGCTACAGTCATCGCTGTAAATCTTCCGGCTGAGGCATTTGATACAACAAAACCAATTGGGTATGAGTCCGCATTTGCATTTCCAGATATAGTCGATGCAAAATAAGCGGTAGTATAGTTGTTGAATGAACTAGCCCCGACACCCATCAAAAAACTATGAGAACCAATCGCACCTGTGGATGAATCATTAAGTACAAAAGCTGGTAGAACAGTGCTTGTGCCAGATGGTCTTAAATTGATTTGGCCTGTACTGTTTGATGCCGATGGTTGTAAAACTAAAGTTGAAGAATTACCACCAGCTCCGGCAGCACCTACTGTGGAATTAAATTTTATAACAGCATCTGTTCCATCTCCTAATTTAACATTGCCATTTACGTCTAATTTAGCCAGAGGATTTGTTGTTCCAACACCCACATTACCAGCTGCAGCAGAATAAGTATCGGGAGAACCAGATCCAGAAAACTGTATTTCTGCAATAGCTGTATTTGCGTCTCCAGTATTATCTGAAATATTTAAACGATAATATATATAGCTATTCGAATTTGAAAAGGTATAAATATTACCAACACTAGTTGTCCAAGAAGTTTGGTTTACCTGAGTATCTAAAACTGTGTAGTTTATGCCGTTATTTGAACCCTCAAAAGTCCAGTTTTTGGGTCTTCTTCCAGATTCATTTTGGGCACCATGCCAAGGATAAATAGTGTATCTAGTAAGAATCTTACCGAAAGCAAATTGATATCCGAGAATACCGGTATTTCCACCTAAATTAATCCAACCGATATTATATCCATCAAGTACACCATCAAAAGCTTGGGATGGAACATTACTTGGCCAGTTTGAATCAGAAAAGGCTGTTCCACCAGTGGCTGGCACAGACGATAAACTGGAATAATTAGTTATAGTGAGCCAAGGTGAAGATATTTTACTATTAAAAATATTCCAATCACTAGCTGATAAGTAACCGTCATTGTAAGCAGTAGCCACACCAAGTTTAGTGCGAATAGTCGAAGATGATTCATCACCAGTATTCGTTCCAGTCGCGCTTCCAGAAAAGTTAGTTGCGTAGATTGAACCGGTAAAAATAGCGCCACTCAATCTCGCAAAAGAAGATGTAGCTGAAAGATTTAAATATGTGGCAGCAGCGGAAGAGGTTGATAGATAATTTAGATTAGCGTTAACTTGAGAAAGATAGATTGAATTGGCGTTGGTCTGGGTAAGATAAGTTGAAGAAGCTGAATCTTTGGATAAATAAGTAGAGGAAGCATTGTCTTGAGTTAAGTAAGTTTGAGCAGCGGTAGAAGTAGAAAGAAATGAAGAAGAAGCGGAGAGAGATAAATAAGTGGTGGCGGCAGTGGAAGCTGTTAAGTAACCGAAGGTCGCGTGATTACCCCAAGAAGCCGCAGCGTTCCAAGTAGAACTAGCAGAGAGAAGATTATTCCAGGTGTCAGTAGAAGTAGAAGTTGGAATAATATAACCTGGTGTTAGAGTAAAAATTCCTGTTGAGGAGGAATAAGTAATACCGTCAATATTTTGAACTGAAATAGCCGCTCGAGCGTTAGTGTCACTATAGAAGCTAACTGTACAATCGGGTTGAGTTGGAGGACAGCCAGGATCTAAAGTACCAGGAGGAACAAAAGCAAAGATAGGAGAGACAAAATACGCACTACCGATGAAGAAAAACAGAGAAAAAAGAGCAAGAAATAGACTGACTTTATTCCCTTTTGTTTTTTGAAATAGAGACATATAAAATAGTGCGCGAAATGAATCGTTAACTGTGTATATTTTATCAAAAAACGTATTACAATACAAGCAAAAATACTATACTCAAATCAAATTAAAAGTCGGCAATTACTTTTTGTAATTGCCGACTTTTTTCTAAAAATTAAACCTTAAAAACTTGATTTATAACTCCCTTCTTCGCCATCAAAACTGGTGAGGTATAAATTGTGGTATAAGTTTCATCCTGATTTTTACGATCAATAGTAACAGTATACTGACCTGGAGGCACTAGAGCATAATAACGACCGGAACTATCACAAACTTTCTTAGCCATTTCTCTTTCCATATCCAATGAGTAAAGACGAACAATTGCAAAGGCCATCGGGAAACCAGTATTTTTATCCAAGATCCAACCAAAATATTTCGGTCTAACTCCAAAAACTCTGAGTAGCAACATCACGAGGTAAAGTCCTAAAATAATTGAGTTATATAAGAAGGGTGCGGACCAGAAAGCAAGAACTGAGATCACTACGCCGATACCAAACAACCAATTAGTAAGTTTCTTAATAATCAAATCGTACTTGGAATAGAAACGCATCACACCCATGTTCTTCTTTGCAACTTCGTTCCAGTCAAATTTTTCAGGATCTAAAGGAATATTTTTAGCAATAACTCCACCGTCCTCTGAAACCATTAATGATTCTCCAAAGTATAAATCTTTATAGAGCTCATCGAACTGTTTTCCAACTAACCGTTTGGATGGAAATATATAATTGGTTTTATTAGCAACGATTTTATAATTTCCTTTGTTTGCAAAGAAACCATAACGTCCGTCAAGGTCAGTAATTGAAGTGGTAATCTCTTTTCCAAATTCATCTTGAAGAACTACATAAGCTGGATCCAGTGGTTGTTTAGTAATACTGTCATATACCGTTCCCCATGGACGATTACGCTTACGCAAACCGAGAGCACTCATCAACAAGCCCCACAAACGTAATGGGAGTAAGAATATTTCCGGTAATGACATCGGATTAAATACAAGAGAAAGAGTAGCGGTTGCACCTGCAGCCACCACGCCAGTTGTCGTGATTGCTTTAGTTGTTACAGAACCAGATGTAGTATTAATGGCTTTTTTAGTAGCCACCGCTGTCTGTTGAGTTACATTTTTTATAGCCTGATAAGATTCAGAAGCTGACTGGGCAATAAAAGCTGGAACAATTGGAATTGAAATTGCACCTATCTTTACCTCAACAGTGCCATTATCATTGGTAGAAATAACATTATTACCGTTGCCGGTGTCTGAAATACTAGTATCTGGAGGGGTTGTTGGTGGATTATTTGGTGGTGGAGGGGTTATATTGTTATCACAAGCCGGGTAATTGGTAGCACCATTACTACAAACATCGTTATTACAAGTTGGATAATTGGTAGCACCATTCAAACATACATTGTCACAAGTGGAAAAATTTGTCGCACCGTTTGTACAAATATTGTCACAGGCTGGAAAGTTTGAAGCCCCGTTTGTACACACGTCATTATCACAGGTTGGAGGATTCGTAGCATTATTTTTACAAACAGTTTCTTCATTATCACAAGCTGGAAAATTAGTAGCGCTGTTCAAACAAATATTATTACAGTCAGGATAATTAGTCGCTTTATTTAAACAAACGTTGTCACAAGTGGGAAAATTTGTCGCACCATTGGTACAAACATTATTATCGCAAGTAGGTGGATTCGTGGCTTGATTCAAACAACCAGTAATCACACAAACGTTGTTTTTTAAAGTAGTATTACTCGGGCAAGTTGAACAGGTACCATTAAAAATACCCTTACCGGAGACACAGGTTGTACAGGCTGGAAAATTTGTTGCGTTATTCACACAAGAACTATTGGCTACACAAATTCCATCTAATAAAGCGGTGTCGGCCGGACAAGAAACACAAGAACCACTAAATAGCCCCTTTCCAGCTGCGCAAGTTGTACAGGTAGGATAATTTGTTGCATTATTTTCACAAGTACTCACTACACACGTCCCCGCAGATAAGGTAGTTCCAGTTGGACAAGTAGTACATGAACCATTGTACATTCCCTGACCAGTAGCACATATTGTGCAAGTTGAATAGTTTATTGCACCATTATTACAACTAGTCGCTGGGGGTGGGGGTGTTATGCCACCGGTACCACCACTACTGCCGGTAACATTCATAGAACCACAACTTTGAATGGTTGAGGTTGCACCTGAAGATACTGTGACAGTTGCAGTTTTGGAACCAACTGAAGAATATATTTTACCAACAGCAGCAGTTGTTCCGCTTAAAGTATCCGTGCCAGTCCAAGCATAAGTAAAGGTTCCATTACCACCGGAAGCGTTCGCTGTCCAAGTAACACTATTACCCATTGGTATCGAAGAAACACTCGGACTACAAGTGGCAAGAATAGCTACCCCCGGTGTCCAGGTAGTATTTACTTTATAAAAATTTGTACCACAAGAGCCACTGTCCAGACAATTGAAAGATATCCAACCGCGAGCTTGTGACCAGGCAAAACCATGAAAATCACCACTACTATCAATAGTTACTCTTTGACCACTAGTAGCAGCGTTAAAATTAATCCAACCCAAGTTTTCTCCCCAAGCATAGCCCGACAAATTACCGGCTCCGTCGTTAATGACTCCCCAGGTTGAAGAAGTTGAATGTAAATTAATCCAGCCAACATTTTGTCCCCAAGCATAACCAGTTAGTTCACTATTAGATACCGTCACACTAGAAGTTCCCGACAAACCAAAATTTATATAGCCAATTGTATTATTGTGGCCATATGCCAATGTTGACGAGGAAGTTGTTCCAGTACCGATATTACCGGCTGAAACCATTCCCACCGAAATCCAAAACGTTAACAAGACGACTGCGCAAAATTTTACAATTTTAATATGCATATAAATAACTGGTTAAATTACACCTTTTATTTTACCATATATAAATAAAAAAAGAACAATTACACGGACTACAAAATAGTAATTATTAGGATTAGTACAAAAAACAGCGAATTCCATTATAGAATCCGCCATTTTTCTTAACTAATTTTTTCTAAAATAATCTTTTTTAACATTTCTGGATTACCAGCACCTTTAGTTGCTTTCATCCCCTGACCAACCAAGAACATTAGAATGGACTGCTTACCAGCTTTATATTCAGCGATAGCGTTTGGATTATCCTCCAAAACCTTTTCTATGAGCGGGATAATTTCTTCGACGTTATTTTTTTGAATCAAACCCTTTTCTTTAGCGATGCCTGTTGGTTCACCTCCAGAAATCACCATCACCGCCAAAGTATCTTTAGCACCACGACTAGATAATTCACCGGCACCAATCATCTTTATTAAATTGGCAAAACTTTTTGCTTCCGGCTGTTTATAATCTGGATTTCGGCTCAAAGAAATTAGGTCAGAAACAATATAATTAGAAGTGGTCTTAACCAAATCTTTTTTATCTCCCAACTCTCCTACTACTGATTCAAAATATCCGGCCAATTCCCTATCGTTTATATAAATTTCTATATCTTCACCTTTAATACCAAATTCACTCGCATAACGAATGCGTTTATCTTTTGGTAGTTCTGGAATTTCTTTTTTCAAAATATCCACGGCTAATTCCGACATTTCGGAAATCTTCATCTTTGGTAAATCAGGATCTGGAAAATAACGATAATCATTAGAATTTTCTTTGATACGCTGAGAATAAGTTGCTTGTTTTGCCTCATCCCAACCACGAGTTTCTTGGACAATTTTTCCGCCATCGTCCAAAACACTAATATGACGCTTAACCTCGTAAGCAATTGCCTTTTCCACAGTTTTAAACGAGTTCAGGTTTTTTACTTCCACTTTGGTACCAAATTTGTTTGGATCAGTACTGACAGAAATATTGGCCTCCACGCGCATTTCACCTTTTTCCATATTAGCATCGGAAACTCCTAGATACTGCAAAATCAACTGTAACTCTTTAGCAAAAGAAGAAGCTTGCTCGGCACTATGTATTACTGGTTCAGTCACAAGTTCCATCAGTGGTACACCAGCACGGTTAAAATCAACTAGTGAGTGATCTCCAGTATCATGAGAAGAGCTGGCGGTATCTTCTTCAAGATGTATACGAGTTATTTCCACACCATTAATCTGACCGCCAGTGACTATCGGATATTTATACTGAGAGATTTGATAACCTTTTGGAATATCTGGGTAGAAATAATTTTTGCGGTCCCATTCGGTGAAGTCAGCAATTTTTGATCCTATAGCCAAGCCAACTTTCACAACGTTTTTAATCGCTTGAAAATTCAAAACTGGTAAAGTGCCTGGGTGCCCCATACAAATAGGACAAATGTTCACATTCGGTCTTTCTTCATCGGCATTATTCACACAATTACAAAACATCTTCGTTTTGGTTTTAAGTTCAGCGTGAATTTCTAAGCCTACAGTTGTTTTGTATTCACTCATAATTATTTTTTCTTTATTCGTTAATTACGATTCGTTAAGTTTTAAGGATTATAATTTGTCTTTTTTTATTCAAATGAAAATTCTTTTTCTAATGGTACTTCTGGTTTTTCTTCTATTTTCTTTCTTTCGATACGAATTATTTTTACTAATTCATCTTTAAAATTCTTTATTCCTTTGTCGTCTAAGATAGTAAGAGTGTAAACATCTGGATTGCGCTTACTTATTTTTTTAATAGCCTTAGCCAATTCTTTTTCATCATTCAAAACATCAGTTTTAGTGAGAACGACAATTTCTTTTTTCTGGGCTAAATCTGGACTATAAGCTTCTAACTCTTCACGAATTGTGTCATAAACTTTCAAAAGATCAGGGTTTTCCAAAGAAATACAATGTATCAACATTTTAGTTCTTTTAATATGGCGTAAGAATTTATCACCAAGACCACGTCCCTCATGAGCACCTTCAATCAAACCAGGAATATCAGCTAAGATATAACCATGCATATCACCGAGGACAGGTTCCAAAGTTGTAAACTGATAGTCGCCTATTTTTGATCCTGCATTAGTTAAAACATTTATCAAACTAGATTTACCAGCATTGGGCAAACCAATAATACCTGCGTCGGCGATAAGTTCTAGCTCAATTTCAAAGTCCCCTTCGTCGCCATCTTTACCAGGTGTCCACTCTTTCGGACGCTGATTAGTTGAACCCTTAAAATGTTCATTACCTAAACCGCCACGGCCACCAGAAAGCAACTTGATAGTTTCATCAGTTTTCAATAATTGATATATCTTACCAGTGGTCAAATTCTTGATAATCGAACCAATTGGAAGATCAAGGGTAAAGTCATCACCATTGGCACCATGACAGCTTTTCTTTTCACCAGGAAAACCATCTCCAGCCTTAAATTCTTTGGAGTTTTTATAGCGCCCTAAAATATTAACATTGGAAACTGCCCGCGCAAAAACATCACCGCCTTTACCGCCGTTTCCACCAGCTGGACCACACAGAGGTTTAGCACGCTCACGTAACCAGCGAACAACGCCATCGCCACCCCGGCCAGCATTCATATGCACTTGTAATTCGTCGATAAATTTCATAGATTATTCATACTATACCCTAAAAAGGCCAAAAAACAAAGGTGGAGCAACCTGAGGTTGCTCCACCTTTGTTTTAGCTAATTTTCTAATGCCAGCTTCGCCATTTTCAAAGCTCCGGCCAAACTTTTGGATCCACTGATAAATAATTTATTATGACAAAAATCAGCATCATCCACACCCGTAATTTCTTGCAATTCTTTTCCTTTTTTACCTGCCCAACTAGCCGGCAAACTTTTTCTTGGTATGAGTGTCTCATCTTCTTCAACTGTTGCCAATCGCCATTTATCATTCGGCTTATCGTATCCAACAATGAATGTCACTTCTGGTAAATTGGCCACAATTGATCTCCAAGCGTAATGTTTATCAAATATCAACACTCTTTTGTCTTCAGTTTTATTATAAATATCTAAAATAATCTGTTTATCTAAAACAAAATCCTGAGCTCTTTTAATCTCTCTTTTTAAAATAACTTTAGCAATCTCTACCGCTTGTAAAAAACGAGATAAATTATCATCGCCATCCTGATCAGCTTCTCGCCAAGTTGGGTTCAGAGCTTCGTCTAGTAAATCATAAACTGTATAAGCATGGACAATGTCTTTTTGAGTTTTACAAGAGACACCATTGTCTCCAGCATCAACATACTCGATTAATTTTTTATCAATATTCTCAGCCGCTTCTTTGCTGCCAACCAGTTTTTCTCCATATTCTCGCCACAATAAACCGATAGTGGCATAAATGAGTCCGTTACTAATTCTTTTCTCTGAGTATCCAATCTGATGATGATCAAATTGTTTTTTTAAAATATCAATTTTACCACCGACGTCCAACAACCAGTCAGCAGTTTCAAAAACTTTTTCATCTCTAGTCCTAATAATTTCTAATTCTTTATTAGTCTCAAGTAAACTCACCAAAGCCACGGAAAAAACATCATCAGCATGAAATTTACCATTATGAGTTACAACCTTAATCTTACTCATTTTTTTTATTTTTAATTTCTTCCAGAAGTTTTTCCATTCTATCTAAACGAATTTCAATACTAGTAATTTCTTTTTCTTCTTCCTTAAATTCCGCTTCAGTCTTTTCAAAATATTTCTTCTCTCTTTTAATACCAGAAATAATAACACTGTCTCCCACAAAGATTGAAATATAAAGTCCGGTCGCTAACATTATAAAACTACCAACTACAATTGAAATAACGGAACTTTCCCAACTTTCGATTGTATAACCACATTTATCAAGAACAAAATCGGTTAAATGCCAAACTCCACGCCAAAATTCAACCACCGCGAAACCTCCTACAAAAGCAAATAATATCGGGCGTTTACTAATCCGGCCACGAACATGATCTTCAAACTTATCAAAGAAATTAACAATCTTTCGAAACATTTTTTTTAATAATTAATGGATAAAATTCTAACAATACTATCAGTAGACTTAGGGCTAGAGGGCCAATAAAAATACCTAGCGGACCAAAGAAACTCATTCCACCTAAAACTGATAAAAGAATGAGAAACGGATTAATAGCAAGACCTCTTCTTATGATTAAAGGCATAACTACATTATCAACTAAACTAACCAATAAAAAGCCCCACACGGCCAAGCCGATTGTTCCACCTAAATTACCACTTACAAACAAAAATATTATGGCTGGTATAAAGACCAAAGCGGTCCCGAAAACTGGGACAAATGAAGCAATAGCTGCGGCCGCCCCCCACAAAAGTGGATTGGAAACGCCAAATATATACAACCCCAAAGAGGACAACAATCCTTGTAATAAGGCCATCAAAAAGTAGCCACGAACAACAGAATTAATAGCTTGAGATATTCTAGAAAATATTTTTTCATCCAATAAATCGTCCAGAGGACTTATTTTTTTAAATATTTTCAATATTTCTTTTCCATTAGCAAACATGTAAAAGATGGCCATGATCATCAATATTAAATTCATTAGTATACCCATGGTACTAGAAAAGAAAGAACTGAAGTGACCAACTAGCCAATTCAGACCAGTTTCAGCATAAGCTCCAAAATCCCAATTAAGTTTTATGTCAGGAGAAATCAAATTAATTTTATCCTGAATTGCTATCAAACTTTTAGACATAAAACTAATTTGTCCACCTTGTAAAGTCAACCAACTATAAACATTTTGGGCTTCTAGAAACATTAGATATCCGAGGAAAATAAGTGGCAACAAGACCACTAAAAGGATAATAACAACGGATAAGACAGACGCTGTTTTAGACCATCCATTACACATCTTTAAAACCCACTCATAAATAGGATAAAGCGCAACAGCAAAAAGTCCTGCTAACAGCAAAGAGCCAGCATATGGCCAAAAAACTAAAATTGTTAAACCAATAACTAATCCCAGAACAGAAAGAAAAAATAGCGTTTGAATTTTGTTGGTCATAAGTGATTTCAATTATAATGGTTTTTAGGCTAAAAACAACCAGGCCGGCAATTTCGCTCTGCGAAATTGCCGGCCTGTCTACTATCAATCTCTTTATTTAATAAATAAAGTCTTTCCCGTCATACTGACTGGCTTATTCAAATTTAGCAGTTCCAAAACTGTTGGGGCAACATCGGCTAGAGTGCCACCAATCACTTTCAAGCTACTGTCAGTTACAATAAACGGGACGGGATTCAAAGTATGGGCCGTGTGCATTTCGCCAGTCTCTTGATCAACATTTAATTCGGCATTTCCGTGATCGGCTGTAACAACTGCAATTCCTCCTTTTCCAATTGTAGCCTCGACCACCCTTTTTAATTCCCCGTCAACAGCTTCCAAACTTTCAATAATGGCAGGAACTTGGGCTGTATGCCCCACCATATCAGCGTTAGCAAAATTTACAAAGAGAAAGTCTATTCCTTTTTCTATTTCATCAACCGCTTTATCGGCAATTTCTTTAGCCATCATTTTGGGAGCTAAATCGTGAGTTTTTACATCCTTACGACTTGGAACTAAAATATGATTCTCACCCTCATGCGGTTCCTGACGACCACCATTCAAGAAATAAGTGGCATGGGGAAACTTTTCTGTCTCCGCTATATGAGATTGAGTTAAACTAGCCAAAGAAACTTCTGTCGCTAAAGTTGTCTGAATTTCCTGAGGTGAAAAAGCAACATCAGCCGTGAAATTTTTATCATACTCAGTCATTGTTACAAAATAAAAATTCTGCTTCGACTGTCGCTCCAAAATTTTTGACGACAACATACGAGCTCGATCAGCCCGGAAATTAAAAAAGAAGATTCCATCATTGTCTTTAATCACATCGGTTTCGCCTTGAGCATTTGGCAAAACAAATGGTTCAAATCTCTCATCAAACTGCCCTTCAGAATATAATTTTTTTACTAAATCAGAAGCTTTGGAACTTTGCGCTTTTGGGCCAATTCCTTCAAATAACATATTCTCTACTGGTTTTAAACGGTCCCAGTTGTTATCACGATCCATAGCATAGAAACGTCCAGAGATAGTAGCAATGCGTCCAACACCAGGCTCTGCCAACATATAATTTTCTAAATCTAAAATGTATTCATAAGCACTCTGTGGTGCAGTATCGCGACCATCGGTAAAAACATGAACGAAGATTTTAGGAACACCGGCTTCCTTGGCGGTTTTTAAAAAGGCTTTTAAATGTTCAATATGACTATGGACCCCACCAACACTTACCAAACCACAGACATGCAAAGCTGAATTATTTTTCTTAACGTGATCAAATAATCTAATATAAGCTGGATTATTTACAAAATCATCCGTGGAAATAGCATCCGAAATACGAACTAGATCATTGGCGATCACTCTACCGGCTCCAATGGTAGTGTGACCTACCTCACTATTTCCCATCTGTCCTTCTGGCAGGCCAACCGCTCGTCCGCTAGCCTCTAATAAAGAGTGTGGGTATTTTTGTATTAGCGAATCATAGAAAGGTTTTTTAGCGGCCGCAATGGCATTATCTTTAAAATCAAATCTCTCACCCCAACCATCGAGAACAATTAATGTAACTGGTTTGTATTTATTCATAGCGAAAGTATTATAGCTAACTTTATTAAAATTAAAAAGCGCGCCTGGTTGGCGCGCCTCAAAGATCAGATCGAAATATTCATTTCTTCTTGTTGGATTTGCAATGTTTTCCAGAAGACGTTTCCGGTTTTTGTTCCTGGGTCTGTTTTATCTCACAACGTTTGCGAAAACCGGAACAGTTATTACAGTGAACTTCTTTCCCTTGATGAACAGTGCAAAAAGACATGGCCACTCTCCTTCATTGGTTTTTGCTCTTACTCAAGGAAAACACTCCCTGAATAAATCCAAAAGAAATACTATATGAAAATCATTAAAAATCAAGACCGGTTTTCGCTTCGCAAAAACCGGTCTTGTACCCTCCAAAAAAAGTAATTAAACCTTAAAAGCGTCTTTACCTGGAAAAATTGCTTTAGCGCCCAATTCCTGTTCTAAACGCAACAACTGATTGTATTTACAAACGCGTTCTGAACGGCAGAGTGACCCGGTCTTGATTTGTCCAGTTCCCAAACCTACCACCAAGTCAGCAATCGTTGAATCTTCAGTCTCACCAGAGCGATGAGAAACCACAGCAGTATAACCATGCTTTTTCGCCAAATTAATAGCGTCAATAGTTTCAGACACGGTTCCAATTTGATTTACTTTAATCAAAATAGAGTTACCAGCTTTCTTATCAATACCAATCTGCAAACGCTTTGGATTAGTTACAAAAAGATCATCACCAACAATTTGAATTTTCTTTCCAAGTTTCTTAGTCATCAATTCATAACCAGTCCAGTCGTCTTCGGCTAAGCCATCTTCAATAGAAACAATTGGATATTTTTTAGTCCATTCTTCATAGAAAGCCACCATTTCTTCACTGGTCAATTCTTTACCTTCAGTCTTTAATTCATATTTACCAGTTTCCTTGTTGTAAATCTCACTAGCCGCACCGTCAATCGCAATAGAAATATCCTTTCCTGGTTTGTAGCCAGCCTTCACAATCGCTTCCAAAATCACTTCAATCGCCGCTGAATTATTTGGTAAAGCTGGAGCATAACCACCTTCATCACCCACTGAAGTATTCAAACCTTTTTCGGCTAAAATTTTCTTTAGAGCATGGAAAGTTTCGGCGCCATAACGGAGAGCTTCGGCAAAGGTTTTTGCTCCTACCGGCATAATCATAAATTCCTGCAAGTCAGTAGAATTTAAAGCATGTTTACCACCATTGATAATATTCATCATTGGTACTGGTAAACGAACAGCGTAACCGGTTTTACCAATCGTTTTAAAATATTTATAGAGAGGTTGTTTAGTGGCTTTAGCCGAAGCGTGAGCAAAGGCCAATGAAATTCCGAGGATAGCATTTGCACCTAATTTTCCTTTATTCTCAGTGCCATCTAGTTCAATCATTTTCTTATCCAAAGATCGCTGGTCAAATTCTTTACCAACCAAAGCTTTCTTTAAAATTATGTTTACATTTTCAACAGCTTTCAAGACGCCCTTACCACCATATCTTTTCTTATCACCATCGCGCAATTCAACGGCTTCATAAGAACCGGTAGAAGCACCGGATGGTACAGCCGCGCGACCCATAGAACCATCGGCTAAAACAATGTCAACTTCAACCGTCGGATTACCACGTGAATCCAAGATTTCTCTAGCTAAAACTTTCGAGATTTTTTGCATTTCAATACTAATTTAACTTAATAAAATCCGCACGTTATTGGCGGAACCGGCACAATTATATCATATCTGCTATAAAAGCAAGTAGAAAAAATACTTCAAAAGTCTTAATAATTAAAAAAAACGCCGTCGTTGATTTTTTGATCAAACTACGGCGCTCACGGCAAAGAGTATTGAAACTTCATGCCTTTTTTCTGGTAACTAATCCGTTTTTTTCGAGAGTAGGTTACCTCCAATCTATAACGAACAATGAGAAGTCTTGCTATTTCATCGGCCTTCCCCTCATCAGTCAGAGACTCAAGGTCAGTCAATGACAGGATAATATCTGCGTGGCTCTCCTTTTTGTTGGGATTGCTCGTGAGATCGACTGTGACATGCACGCTTTCGCAATAAAGTGTAAAAGCGCAGTCCGTCTGACACATTATATCAAGACGGCTACCCACCGCTACGTAAAAACGGAGGCTTTTGTTTACCACAGATTCTTTTACTTTCCCCGATTTGAGCAATTTCTCTTTAACCAAATTAAAAAGGCGACTAGCCGGACTGTTGTGTGGGCTGGCGGGATTCCATTCCTTTGGCTGATTACACATTACTTCTTTTAGCAGAGGAATAAAAAAATCCGACTTGGCATTTTTAAATTCCGCCACTACTTTTTCAATTTCAGCTTTCGAAATGAAATGTAGATCGGGCAAGCCCAAAAACCACCTTTCAAACAAAGCTCCATAATGATAAATCTTTGGAACAGTATAATAAATCATAAGACCTCCCGAGTTCTTTTGTTATTTTTCTGATACTCTTATACCATATATAAATATACTTGTAAAGTGTAACCACGTTCTTAGTCTCAAAAGATAAAACATAATAAAAAATACGCACCGCTGGTTTGCGGTGCGTTCTGTGTTACAGAAACAAAAGGTGACTTCCTAGAAAACTAGTCCTTCAGTTGATCAACAATCTTATTTATCAGTTCTTCGGCATGGGGTCGGTACATGTACCCTATTTCCACCTCGTGAATAACAACCACATTTGGTTGACTTTTTAATGGATCGTCTGGCGGTCTAAAAGCTGTAACATCAAAGAAGCAGTACTTTGTATCCCCTAGTTTAAAAAAACCATCAACTCCATGGCACACGTCAAATGGGAAACCTAGGCAAGGATATATCTTCAAGTCCCCCGGGATCTTTAGGTCGGTCAAAGTTTGTCTAACTTGAAAGTACAGCCATTTAGCATAAGTGTTATTGTCTGGCAAAGAAGAATTCCAATTGGGAAAAAAATTTGGTCCATAGATCATGACTTGGGCTAAAGCCTCACCAAAACCAATATTGGACCGGTAATAATCAATTACAAATTGACGGTTCAGATTTTCATTTTTGAAAGTAAAACCGAAAAAACTCTGTTCAAGCCTTTTTCCGTTTTTTTCGAACTCTTCCCCTTCAAAGCAATAATCAATAGGATAGTCAACCGGTCTCGGGTAAATCATTTTGACCTCTTCTTTCTTTTTTTTACAACAAGGAACTATTTATGCAGGTTACAATAATTTTGTACTATTGTAAATAGGACAAATGACATCCTCCCAGCATTCCTCAAATCACAGAGTTTCGTTGGGTTTCCTGCTTATATAAAAACACGCACCGCTGGTTTGCGGTGCGCTTTATATTGTGGAGAACTCAACAATTAGTCCGTTGTATTTTCACAACGATGTCCTATTACGGTCCTAACCTACTTCTAGCGTTAGAACCAATCTTTTTTTTAAATTAGTGTTATATTTTTTTAAGCAACATTTTTGATAACTACCTTTTTCATATGATTATCAATTATTCTTACAATAAGTCTTCTCGCCACTTCTCTAGCCAAAGTCCAGGCTAGATTAATCCGATACTTTTGATTTGTCCTCCGAGAAAAGCTCGCAGCGGAAATTACCACTGGACTCCACAAGGAAGAAAATTTTCCTGGATTAACAGTTACGTCGATCGCAACTATTTCACCGGCAAAAGTAAAGAATCCGTCTGCTCCCCAGACGATATCGAGTGGCGTACCCAACGCAGGAATAAATTCCAACCTCCCCATTTGACGGGTCAGTGGAATTCCTTTGCTAGGTAGCTTTCTCAACTCCTCTTTGAGCGAATGTCTCACCAGTCGGTAAAATTTACCGATCCAACCAGGACACTTGGTAGTGTTCCAGTTTTCTGGCAGACTAAGCTTCGCAACCAATACAGCTTGATCAATCGTCAGATTGCTATATGTTGGTAATAACGTCTTGATACTTGCACTACTTGTGAGGTAGCTGTATCCAAAGAAGTTACACTCCAACTTGCGACCCAACTTTGTGGTCAACTTTTGGTCCGTGATCCGAGGAATATGATCCCTCATCTCATCAAAGAGTTGTTTTGCTTCGAACATGCACATTGTCACTGCCCTTCCTTTTTTGTTGGCGTTTTCGCCGTTGCTTTTAGCACTCTTAACACTAATTAACAAGGAACCAGAAACGACCCTTAATATAACATATTTATTACTTTTATTCAAATACCCGAAACTAGAAGTAAAACACCATATATAACTCAGTAGATTTTTTTTATTAAATCATTATAATGAGAACTACCCACTCCGTGTGGAGCTGGGAAGTTCTTTTCAAGCATGGGTATCCGGTTTCCGGTTTTCTCGAAACGGACTTCAGTGGTTAGTTTCTAAGCAAACAACCAAATAAGCTGAACTCCTGCGAGTCGTAATTTACTTCGTGCGTTATAGTTGTAGATTCCTTTTAAGGATAATCTACAACACTTTGTAAAAACCGCCTTTCGGCGGTTTTTACGTTAAATAATTTTCTCTCTATTTTCTGTCATTGCGAGAAGGTCGTCTGACAAAGTAATCCAGGAATTATAATAAGTCTTAAT
Organism: uncultured Candidatus Saccharibacteria bacterium; assembly: GCA_964583845.1. Lineage (GTDB taxonomy): Bacteria > Patescibacteriota > Minisyncoccia > Phycocordibacterales > GWA1-40-21 > JBAWVR01. The sequence continues at coordinate 11,272 of CAZOXG010000001.1, read as the reverse complement.
TTGATAATGATATAAATTCAAACCTTGGTACTTTTTTCTCCCCCACAGTAACTTCTTCGGTAAACATTTTTAATGGTCTAACCCACAAACCCTGATCACCACGAAGTTCCCTGTAAATAACCATGTCCTCTAGAGTCTCGCTGTGCTTAGCTAGACCAATAACTTCACACTCAAATCCTTTAAAATGTTTATACTTTCCAAGTTTCAACATAAATAATTATTGATTAATCCAGTACCTTCGAACTACTACTTCATTTTCCTTTATCTTATTTTCAAGAATTCCACCATTTTTTTCTATTATTTTACACGATCCTATATTATTATCAGCACAAGTAATAAGTATTTTTTCAATACCTAAACCTTTAGCTATAGGCAATACCAATTTCAAGATTTCTGAGCCATAACCTCTATTTCTAAGTGATGGACGGATATCATAACCAATATGTCCACCCCTATTTAATAATTCTTTGGTTAGACTATGTCTAATAGATACCCTGCCAATAAAACCGTCTTCGTTCTCTAGCCAAAGTACGGTAGCTGGAACATACCCATCCTTGAGACCTACTCCTTTTTCTTCATTACAAATTTCCGAAAGAAACATTTCAAAATTATTTTCCAGATAATCTATACTTAAATCAATATATCTTCCCTCTTGATGAAATTCTTTTATTGACTCAATATAACTATCCTTCAATTTTAGTGAGGGCTTCGTAAGTTTACTTTCTTTTTTATATAAGTTTATTTTTGGTAACATATATTAATCAGAAAATATTTTAATAGACTAAATCATATTCCTTATTATATAGAATTATTTATTTAATATAATTATCTAAAATCTTCTTTGCCTCATCAACATCTTTAACTTCTACAAACAGATCGGCTCCATATGAGTCGCCCATATCGCCAGCAAATTCTATACCTCTTTTTTGAACCAAGCTAATAATACCGTTTTCTTTCAAAATATTTTTTGCTAGTTCGGACTCAACAACCGAATTAAAGTATACAATTTTTTCCATAAGTTTATTTATCCGCGCAACATTTCTTATATTTCTTTCCACTTCCACAAGGACAAGGATCGTTGCGACCAACTTTTTCTTCATCGGTTTTTGCTAACGGAGAACTCTCGTCTCCCGCTGGAGAAATCAGAGTCAAGGCTTGTTTTTCTACTTCACGAAGTCTTTCTTCTTCTTGAGCAAACGCCCCAGCCCCAATATGAGGAATCAAACGACAAACTTCATTTTGAACCGCGAGTTGCATTTCTCTAAACATCTGTAAACCTTCTTTCTTGTATTCTACCAATGGGTCACGCTGACCGAAGGCACGTAAATTGACACTACCGCGCAAATAATCCATTGCCTCCAAATGATCCACCCAAAACATATCAATCGCCTGCAACATTATCCGACGCATAACTTCATAAAATTGTTCCTCCCCGATTAAAACCTTTTTCTTTTCAGCTTCTTCACGAGCAAAATTATCCAAAAAGATTTCTTCTAGTTTAGTTTTGATAGTTTCTTTTTCACCCAACAACAACGCTCGACGTCTCTCATAGACAATCTGGCGTTGAAAATTTAAAACATCATCATATTCTAAAATATGTTTACGAGAATCAAAGTTAAAACCTTCAATTTTAGTCTGAGCACTTTCTAAAGATCTGGTAATTAAATAATTTTCAATCGGCTGATCTTCGGCAATTCCAAAGCGTCCCATCATTTTCTTGACGGTATCATTGGCAAACACACGCATCAGAGAATCTTCCAAAGAGACGTAAAATTGGGTGGAACCTGGATCACCCTGACGACCTGCACGACCTCGTAACTGATTATCGATGCGACGAGCTTCGTGGCGTTCTGTACCCACTACCCACAAGCCACCGAGAGCTTTTACTTCGTCAAATTTTTCCTGATTAAATGGAACTCCACCAAGTTTAATATCCACTCCACGTCCAGCCATATTAGTAGCAATAGTGACCGCCCCTTTCTCACCAGCTCGCGCAATAATTTCACCTTCGTTTTCATGATTCTTGGCGTTTAACATCTTGTGCGGTACACCTTCACATTTCAAGTATTCAGCTAACAATTCATTCTTATCAATAGACACAGTACCGACAAGAACTGGTTGGCCCGTCTTGTGAATTTCTTTAATTTTTCTAGCCACTGCTTTAAACTTACCAGCTTCAGTTTGAAAAATCTGATCATTGTGATCGGCACGTTGAATCTGCCTGTTGGTTGGAATAATAAAAGTATCCAAGTGATAAACTTTCAAAAATTCTTCGGAACTGGTCATGGCTGTACCAGTCATACCAGAAAGTTTCTTGTACAAACGGAAATAGTTTTGAAAAGTAATCGAAGCAAAAGTACGAGATTCCTTTTGGATCTTTACTCCCTCTTTGGCTTCAATAGCTTGATGCAAACCTTCTGACCAACGACGGCCTGGTTGCATACGCCCCGTAAATTCATCGACAATTATGACCTCGCCCTCCCGAATTACATAGTCAGTATCTTTTTCAAACAAAGCTTTAGCTCGGACCGCTGTCTGTAAATGATGAACATACTTAATACCACCTTCAGTGTAAATATTATCTACACCTAGTAATTTTTCGGTATGAGAAATACCAGCGTCCGTCATTAAGATGGACTTAAGTTTTTCATCAACAGTAAAGTCAACATCTTTTTTTAGGTTTGTTGCAATCACCGCAAATTTTGAATACCAGTCTTCAGATTCAGTCGTGGCAGAGGAAATAATAAGTGGAGTTCTGGCTTCATCGATCAAAATTGAGTCCACCTCGTCCACAATCGCAAAATTATATTCACGTTGACGTAATTCTTTTCCTTCATATTCTAAATTATCGCGAAGATAGTCAAAACCAAATTCATTGTTTGTACCATATGTAATGTCGGCTTCATATGCCTCACGTCGAGAACAAGGTCGGAGAAAATCATAAATGACTTTAAACGAACCGAGAGCGTCACGTTCTTTGTCTAATTCTTCAGCTTTCTGGGTCTTATCATATAAAAATGAACTCTCATGATTTACCACTGCCACACTTAATCCAAGGAAAGAATATATCTGCCCCATCCACACGGCGTCACGTCTTGAGAGATAATCATTTACAGTAACAACATGGACACCTTTCCCTGTTAAGGCATTTAAATAGGTTGGCAGAGTGGCCACCAAAGTTTTACCTTCACCGGTACGCATTTCCGCCACCGAACCACGATGTAAAACAATACCGCCAATAAGCTGAACATCATAGTGTCTTTCACCCGAGAGACGACGAGAAGCTTCACGAACTACAGCAAAGGCCTCTGGTAAGATATCGTCCAGAGTTTTATTTTGAGCTAGTAATTCTTTAAAGTATTGAGTTTTATTGGTTAAGGCTTCATCTGACAAAGCTTTGATTTCTTCTTCAAAAGCGTTAATTTTCGCCACAATCGGATAGACGCTCTTCAAAGCGCGCTTATGTTTATCGCCAAAGATTTTCTTAATTAATGACATAAACATAATACTACCCCAAAACCCCAATAGGGTCTAGCCATAAAACAAGAAAAACACTAAGAAAGGATAAAGACAAGTCGCCTAATTACTCTATAGAATAATTAGGCAACTTGAGACAAACAAAAACTCCGCAGTTTGAGACAGCGGAGTTTTTGAGAAAAAAAATTATTTCTTTCCTTTCTTTGCAACTTTCTTAGCGACCTTCTTTGCAACTTTCTTTTTAGCAGCCATGATTTTATTTTTTAAGCCTTTCGGCAAATGAACTATTTTTAAAAAGTATATAGTGATATATTTTTCGACCTCCGAAAATTTCTCACCACATTGACTACATATATTATCTACCAAAACAATTTTTTATGCAATAGTTTTTGCAAGAAAAATTCATTTTGTTAAAAAAATTTTTAATTAATAGCTTTTTATATAAGGTTCAATTGCGATAGTATTCGGATTTTTTAAAAAAATATCTCTAGCTTTTTTACTATTAAATAAATACATAGCATAACCTCCGTGTCCTCCCCCGCAATATTTTTTTGCTTTCTCTTTATAAGATTTTAATTTAAACATTCCTTCACCCAGTTGAACTTTGTAAGACATATTAACTGATTCACACAATTTATCAAAATTCTTACCGCGCACGGCTTTATAAGCCAACTTACCAGCTTTTTCTATGATGGAATAGTTTCTCTCACAATCAACATTGCTTGGAGTATTATGATCTGCTTCAGTCCACAATAGAGCCATTTTACCAATTAGAAAATCCGGATTGGCTTTCATTTCTAATATTGGATGGTGGCCACTACGCCACACGCACAAGCCAGTCTCCATAATAACAGCTGGATCTTGCCAACCAACTCCTAGATTCAATTCAGAATTTACACAATCTTCTCCACGCAAAAAAGCATAACCAGCCGAACCACCCAAACCAGAACCTTTTTTATATTTCCAATTATCCAAACTGACTTTTGGTTCAATTGTGCAATTTACAATATATGCACCTGATCTAGAATATTTTGGCACATCTAACCAACCACCAGCAATATCAACTCTCAGAGAAACTTCTTTAGGAACATTTAATCGACGACGGATTTCCGTTGTTGATATTTGTTCAAATTCTAAATCTTTTGGCAACTGAACATATTTTGCTCCATGTTTTTTACAGAATTTTGTTTTCTCCAGCGCATGTTTGTCATCTTCAGTTGAGACAAGAATATCTGGTTTTAATTTAATAAAAACATCTTTAAAGTCAAAAATTGGGTCTTCTAAATTTTCACCCATTACCACTTCGTCGATAACAGAAATATTTTCCAAGAGATATCTTTTATGTTTTTCTGGAAGCGCCGACTTCCTTCCTTTGTATTTTTGCAAAACTTCATCGCTGGCAAAAGATACAATCAAATAATCACCCAAGGCTTTTGCTTGCTTAAAAAATTCTATATGACCAGCGTGAAGAATGTCATAACAACCAGAAACAAAAACTTTTTTCATAGGATTCTATTTTACTTATTAAAATCAACTTTTTCTGCTTCCCACTCAATCTCTATATTAGTCTTATTCTTAACTGAATCAAATATACTTTGCGCGAAATTTTCAATATCGATTACTGTACCGCCACCAAAATTCACAAGCACTAATGGCTGTTTTTCATAAAGTGACAAATTACCCCATTTTAATCCTTTTAGATGACAAACATGGTCCAAAATAAAGGCTAGGGGGATTTTTATTCTTCCATCCGGCAAAACATACTTAGGCACACCGGGATAAACATCAATCAAAGCTTCGTAGTGATCTTTAGAAATAACTGGATTTTTGAAAAATGACCCAGCACAACCACACACTGTCAGGTCAGGCATCTTTTCCCTTCGTATTTTAATCACAAATTCTCTCACTTCTTTAATGGTCGGATTACGTCCGATAAAATGATCTTGAAGGTCTCTATAAGATAACCTAGGCTGTCCTCCGACTCTTAAATCAAAATTTACTTTAGTAATGAAATATTTTTTATTACCTGGTTTTTTAAAGACACTATCACGGTAACCAAATTCACAGTCTTTAGCCAACCAAACTTTTTTTGTTAAAGTGGTCAAATCAAAAGTTTCCACACTGGAAATAAATTCTCCTGCTTCTACTCCATAAGCACCAATATTCTGCACAGCCGAAGCACCAACTGTTCCCGGTACCCCAGATAAATTCTCTAGACCAGCATAATTATTCTTTACGCAAAAGTTCACTGTCTCATCCCAATCTTCTCCCGATCCTAAAGTTACTCTTACAATATAACTATTCACATGGTGTGTACCCTTGCCTTTAATTTCGCTTTTTAAAACTACCGCATTTAAATTTTCCGATAATACCAGATTGGAACCACCACCTAAAATAAAGATTGGTAATTTAACTTTTCTAGATAAATAAACAGCTTCGATTAAATCAGTGTCATTTTTAATCACAACAAAATATCTTGCGACAGATCTAAGGCGAAAAGTATTTAAATTTTCTAAAGAGTAATTTTCTAAAACGGTCATAGTATTGAAAACGATTGTTTGGCATTAGACCAATAACCAAGCAAGGTTCGATAGTTCCCTATTATAGTCATTTTAAAAAAAATGACTAGAGTAGTGTGAATTACAAAAAGACCAAAATATCACTCTGTCATTCCCGTGAAGACGGGAATCTAGTCTTTATTTGCATTAAGACTTATACCGATTCCTGGATTCCCGCCTGCGCGGGAATGACAGAAAATTTGATATCTGTATTTAGAATGTATAGTCATTTTAAAAAAAATAACTAGGAGAAATCGGCCGTTATATAAAAAGCCTCGCTTGGCAATGCACCAAGCGCAGCTTTTTATAAAATGGCTGTACTTTGAAAACTATTTAGTTTTCAACTGAGCTTGTAAATTTGCAATTTCCTTATCAACAGATTCTTTATATTGAGGAAAATCCTTACCCATCTTACTTAACTCATTTATAGCTAAAGCCTTTTGTTCTACTCGAAGCAAGAAAGTAATGAAATTACTGCGTATTTGTGGATCATTTGGTTTGGCGGAGATCCGCTGTTGCCAAACCAACATTGCTTTTTCTGGATGCCCCCCGATAACATAAGCAAGCAATGTTTGTTCATCAGTAAAGATAGTTGGATCATTGGCTTCTCGCAAAACTTTATCTGCTTCATCATACTTACCATTAACTATCAGAGTGGTGACATAGAGAAGTCGTCCATCACGAAAATCGGTAGCTAATTCAAAATTCTCTTTAGCCTTAGTCATCGCCTCTTCTTTCAGACCCTGACTCAAATAGTTTCTCACCAATTCCATCTTAACCATTTGTTTTTTTGGTGAAAGTTTTTCAGCGGTCAAAAGATACGGCAAAGCCTGCTGAACATTTCTGGTATTATCCAAAAATGATCCAGTAAATATTTGATAACGCAAATCTTCCGGTGAAACTCTTATTTGTTTATTTAATTCATCAAAAGTGAAATTCATCACGTTGTTTTTGATTGCATCACTAACTCCCTGAGTCCGAGTTAGATTACCCGCATAAGACATCAGCTGTTCACGAATCTCTGAATCTCCAAAAGATTTATAATCCAATGCTTGGCGAAAAGCTTCAATTGATGGTGTAGTTGTAGCCCCAAGAGTAGCTGGGACCTGATTATTAACCAAAGCCTCTATTAAAGTCTGACTAGCCAACATCGGCTTACCATTAACATAATAGATTGAACCCAACAAAATAATAGCCATGATTGGCAAAATAACTAAGGTCCGAACTTCTTCATTAACCGTAAATATTCTTCGCCAAGACGACAAAGACATGGACTCCGGAGTGGTCTCCTGAACATGAACATATGCCAAAACGGTAAAGAATAAAATGTAACTAATTAAACAATCAAAAACAAAAATATTGTGAAAAGCATAAGCGGCCAACAAGCCTGTCAGTAAAGCTCTTTCAGTAATAGTAAAAGTAATTGACTGAGTGTATTCGTCCCCCGGGAATGGCGAGTCTGTTTTTGGGTTACCAAAGCGGAAAGATGACTTGATACTCTTCAATAAATTTGTACCAATTTTTTTTGAGCCAACAGGAGTGTGCCAAATCAAGACCAATAAGATTGCATAGATGGACAAATAAGACAATAAACCCAACAAGCCAGCTGCAATCAACCAATCTAAATATACACTATGGGCACGATCAAACCAAGCTTCTTGACTGTGCATACGAGGATCATAGTACTTGTTGAAAACATAATTAAAACTCTCTTGTCCCCAACCCAAAATCGGTTTCTCTTGAAAACCTTTGATGGCCATAGGATAAATAATCGTGCGAGAAGTACTCTTAATATCACTAAGTGAAATATTAGATAAGCGAGCTAAAGTATTATTATTCTTGGCAAAATCCGTACCCTTAATAGCAAAGAAACCAGCCACTAAAATCAAAACACCAATCACACATCCGACAGCTGTTTTCTTTAACAAGACATCTTTCTTTTCTAAAATCGCAATCAAAATCGCCGTAACCAATACTCCACCCAAGAATCCTATCAATGCACCGCGAGTAGCTGTTTTGTATAAAATGAATAAATTCAAAATCATGACCGGTACATAAAAATATGTACTTGGAGTATCAAATATTTTCTTTAAACCACCCTTCTTTTCAAAAGCTCGATACAATAGAAATAGTGATAGGAAAATACTAAAGACCATGTAAATCGCTAAATAGATAGGATTACCAGTCGTTGAGTCCACACGATAATCAGCGGCTTTCTCCCCCATCTGTACCAAACCATAAAGACAGACAATTACACCAGAACCAATAAAAGTATTAAACAAAGCGTGCCAAACTTTTTCTGTTTTGAACATCGCTGTCAAGACAATGAAATAGGCCCAGAGATGAAAAATCGTCACAAAGCCTTCCATACGCTCATAGTTACTCCAGATACTTTTACCTGGATTAACACTATATATATCAGCGACACCGACAATCATCGTAAAAGCCACGACAGCCAAAGACAACCAAGAACTCTTACCACGGAAGTTTTTGTCATTCCAAGATAGAACTAGCCAAGCAGCGAGAATGATTTCCACAATTATACGAAAGGCAAAGTTCTTGCCAGTAATATATGGGAATAGCATGGAACTAGAAATAAATAATGGTAGTAACGGAATCAGAAAAATACCGCCATAAACTATCCATTTAAGAATCTTGTTTGTATTATTCATACGTAAGTGCGCAAAATTAAATTATTAACGACATAAAGTATAACACATTTTTGGAATAGGCAACCTCGAAAAGCCCTGAAAAAGATGTTAGAGTTAGGTTTCTGACACATACGTTCTGCTTGATAATAGCGTCTGTCATTGCGAGCGAAAGCGAAGCAATCTAGACTTAATAAATATATAAATGAAAAAAGTCTTGATAATCAACACTACTCTAAATAAAGGTGGCGCCGCTAGAGTGGCTTATAGTTTATTTGAAAAACTTGGCGTCGATTTTGATATGCATTTTGCCTATGGTCGCGGGACTAGAGATTCTAATCCAAAAACTTTTTACTTTGGTAATCGGTTGGAGATGTTTATCCATATCTTCTTGGTTAGATTCTTAGGTCTAGAGGGTATTGGAAGTTATTTTTCAACTAAAAAACTAATTAATTACATAAAAAAAGAAAATTTTGCTTTGGTAAATCTACACAACTTGCACGGTTACTATGTAAACTTCCCTCAACTTATAAATTTTCTTGAATCAATAGAAGTTCCGATAATTTATTCCTTGCACGATGAATGGCCCATAACTTGGCTGCCGGCTCACAGTTTAGGTTGTGTGCATTGCAAGACTGGTGTAGGTCATTGTACTAATACTTATTCATATCCTAAAAATTATTTTCCGGTTTTCTCTAAATACATGTTGAAAAAGAAACAGGCGACTTTTTCCAATGATTTAAATACGACCATAGCCTGTCCTTCCCTATGGCTAAAAAACAATATCACTGATTCGTATTTAAATAATTTTAAGATTGAAGTTGTAGCGAATGGAATTAATACAGATGTTTTTGTTCCAGCAACGAGCAAAAAAGATTTAAGAGAAAAATATAATTTACCACTAGACAAAAAAATAATTCTCTTCTCGGCCTCAAATTTAAAGGATAAGACCAAGGGGATATCCTTCATATTAGAAACCGCCAAGCTTCTTAAAGATAAAAACTATCTTTTCCTCGGACTTGGCAACGGTCAATTAGAAAACCTACCAAATGTAAGAACTACTAGTTATGTTTATGATAAGAATAAATTGGCTGAAATTTATGCCTTGAGTGATATATTTTGTTTTGCCTCTTCGGCTGAAACTTTTTTACTATCTGCAGCTGAAGCTCTCGCTTGCGAGATACCGGTAGTCGGTTTTGATCTTCCCGTTGTTAGAGAACTAGTTAAACCAGAAGTTGGTAAACTTACCGAGGCTAATAGTAAAGCATTGGCGAACACTCTGGACGACCTACTAAACGATAAGGACCAACTGATTCAAATGGGACAAAATGGACGTAAACTCATTGTTGAAAATTATTCGGAAAAAATGTTTTTGAAAAAATATTCAACCCTATATAACAATTTCTTAAGATAATTTTATGATTAAAACTATTAAACAATTAACTTCTAAAGACTACCTGAAGTTTATCTGGAATCATTCTGGCTTTCAAAAATATTTAAGAAATACTGGCTGGATGTTTTTTGGTCGTTTTTTCACCCTTGGAGTGTCTTTTTTTGTAAGTGTATATATAGCTAGGTATTTAGGTCCAGCAAATTACGGACTTTTTGTCTATGCCATGAGTTTTGTAGGGCTTTTTAGTTTCTTAGCAACTTTCGGTATAGACAATATTATCAATCGAGGAATAATAAAAGATCATAGCAAAAAAGACGAACTCATAGGTACTGGGTTCTATATAAAAATAATCGGTAGTTTCATTGCTATTGTAAGTGTTTTTATCGTATCACTTTTTACCACCAAAGATCTTTTTACCTTGGGACTTATCTGGATATTTTCCATCAGCTTTATTCCACAAGCTTTTAATATAATTGAAACTTACTTTCAGTCTCAAGTTCTTTCCAAAAAAACTGTTGTGGCCCAAATTATTGCCAATATAATTTCGACAGCGCTTAAACTCATTTGTATTTATTTTAATAAAGGCATTTTTTGGCTTACATTGATATATGTAATAGAAACGACTATATACTCGGGAATATTATTATTTTCATTTAGAAAATTTGGCCATCATATCAGAAAATGGAAATTTAGTAAAAGTATCGCCAAAACCATTCTAAAAGATTCTTGGCCAATTATGCTTTCCACTGTCGCTATTGGAATCTACATGAAAATAGATCAGGTAATGATTAAAAACATGCTAGGTAACGAACAGTCTGGTATCTATGCTGTAGCCGTAAGACTATCTGAAGTCTGGTATTTTATACCGTTAACAATATGTGCGTCTATATTCCCTTCGTTAATCAACGCACTAAAACAAGGCAAAGTTTTTTTTGAAAACAGAATGAAAAAGCTTTATTCTTTAATGTTTTGGATTTCTTTTGTAATTGCTTTATTAATTACAGTTTTGGCTTATCCAATAATTAAAGTTCTATTTGGAACAGCCTATATTGAAGCTGTACCAACTTTACAGATTTATGTCTGGGCTGGAATATGTATTTTTCAAAATGTCGCCATTGGATACTACATGCTGGCAGTTAACTTAACTAAATTGCAATTTTATAATACTGTTATAGGTGCGGTGCTTAATATTGTAC